>JBDHVF010000572.1:0-5697 GCA_039809605.1 Polyangiales bacterium
GCGACGAGCCCATGGAGCCACCGCGAACGCCGGGCACAAGCGAGCGCAGCGCGTCGGAGGGACGATGCGATCCACGTTCGGCAGCTCAATGCGGCAAAACTGACATGAACCTGGTATCAGCCCACAGCGCTGCTGCCGCCGGAGCGCCGTGGGCCGAACGGGCGCTGCCCCCCTACGTGTGCAGCCCCGCGTCGGGCGGCGTGTCGCGCGGGGGCGCGCTGCGGCGCGAGCGGTCGATGTCGGCGATCACCTGCGCGCCGAGGAGCACGATGACCGCGGCGATCTCCAGCGTGAGGAGCACCACGATGGAGGTCGCGAGCGAGCCGTAGATGATGTTCACCGACGAGAGGGTCGACAGGTACCAGACGAGCACGTGGCGAACGCACTCCCAGAGCACCGTGGCGGTCACGCCGCCGACGAGGGCCTGGCGGAACGCGATGCGCCCCACGGGCATCACCATGTAGAGCGCCGTGAGCAGCAGCGCGAGGCCCACGACGCCGAGGGCGTACACCGCCGCGGCGGCCGCGCCCGCGAGCTCGAAGGTGCGGCCGAACATGTGGATCGCGCCGTGACCGGCCACCTCGAGCGCGCCGCTGATGACCGTGGTGAGAAGGAGCCCCAGGCCCAGCGCGAAGATGAACAGGTACGGGAGCACCGCCGACACGAGGAAGTGCCGGCGGCGCACGGCGACACGGTGGAAGAAGATCACCGACATGGCGTTCTCGAGCACGGTGAAGGCGATGGAGCTGAAGAACAGCAGCGCCACGACGCTCACGCCGCCCACGACGCGGCGGTGCTCGATGAAGGCCACCACCTGATCGACCACGGCCGCGGCCGACGGGCGCGGGAGGATCAGCGCGAGGTTGTCGCGCACGGCCCCGATCAGGAGCCGCTCGTCGAAGACGTGCGAGAGCGCCACGAGCAGCACCGCGAAGAGCGGCACGATCGAGAGCAGGGTGTTGTACGCGACCGCCCCCGCGAGCAGGAGGCCCTGGTTGCGGCGAAAATCTCGGAGGACGCGGGGGACCAGCGCGAGGGCCTCGCGGAGCATGACGGATCTATAGGGCCGCGCCAGGTTGCCGGGGATTCCCTGCGGGGCCACGATGAGCGTGACGATGGGAGCAGCGCCCGCCATGACCGACGCCCGCTACGAGGCCCGCGACCTCTTGAAGGTGCCGTCGCTCCTCTCGCTCGCGAGGGTGCCGCTGGCGGCGGCGTTTCCGTTCGCGCTGCGCGACGTGCGGGCGGCGCTCGCGGTGCTCGGCCTCGCGGGCGCCTCCGACGTGCTCGACGGCTGGTGGGCGCGGCGCTTTCACCAGACCACCCCCCTCGGCGCCGTGGTCGACGGCGTGACCGACAAGGTCTTCGTGCTGACCGTGGCCGTGACCCTGCTCGCGACGCGGCGGCTCGCGCCCCGCGAGGTCGCGCTGCTCGGCGTTCGCGAGGTCGGCGAGGTCGCCCTCGCGGCGTGGGTCTTCGCGCACCACGACGACCACGCCCTGCACGAGGAGCAGCGCGCGTGCGCGTGGGGCAAGGCCACGACCACGGCACAGTTCGCGGCCGTGGTGCTGGCGCTCACGGGCTCTCGGGCTCGCCCGTGGGCCTGTGCCCTCGCGGCGGTGCTCGGCGCGGCGGCGGTGGCCTCGTACGCGCGTCGCGCGACGGCGCCCGCGCTCAGCCCGGAGGGTTGATGGGCGCGAGGTTCAGCCCGCCCGGGTACATGTACGACGTGTACGCGGCCACGCCGTAGACCTTGGCGCCGAAGGGGCGCCCGTCGCGCGTGGCGAGGGTGTGGGCGCCCGCGTCGACGTGCACGACCCTCACCTCGAGCCCGCCGCCCACGGGGAAGGGCCCTCGCACGCGTGACGGGTCGAGGGCCTCGCCGTCGAGGGTGACCTCGGCGCCCTCGGGCGCGATGAGGTTCACGTAGTTGAGGCGGTACGTGCTGGGGATGAGCACGTCGTAGCGGTTGCGGAACTGCTCGATGGGGACCTCGAGCACCATGGCGGGGTCTCCGACGCACTCGTCGCGGTCGGGCGGCGGGACGCCGATGGTGGTGGCGCAGAGGGGCGAGCGGCCGAGGCCCACCATGAACTGCGTGACGAGGATGGGGCGCTCGCCCGTGACGACGAAGTTCTCGCTGGTGGTGAACTCGCAGAACTGCCCGCGCGAGAGCGCGGCGTTGCACTCGGGCGGGGTGGTGATGCCCTCGAAGGTCAGGCGGTTGCCGTCGGCCTGCGACAGGATGCGCACCACCGAGGGCTCGCTCGCCTCGAGCATGCGGTCGCGCAGGAAGGTCACGGCGTAGCGACGTCCCCACGTGGCCGAGGGGAGGAGCTGCTCTTCGAGGTGGTCGCACGCGGCGCGGTCGGAGGGCACGTCGGTGCAGTCGTGTCCGGCGAAGACGGCGATGGGGCCGTTGGCGCGCACCAGGGTGCCGGTGAGGTCCTCGCCCGCGCGCGTCCCTACGAGCTGAAGCACCTCGCCGCGGTTGAGGGTGAAGGTGTAGTGCCCCGGCGGGAGCTCCCTCCCACGGCGCTCGGGGTCGCCCACGGTGGCGCGCGTGTCGACGGTGACGGTGACGAGCTCGCCGCCGTCGGGCGTGACCCACTGGCCGCCGCCCACGATGGTGACGAAGGCTCCGTAGGGGACGTCCGTGGTGCTCATGGCGGGCACCCAGTTGGGGCGCGTGACGACGAGGTACTCCTGGTTGCGCGGGTCGCCGAGCACGCTCTGCGGCAGGAGCAGCGACGCGTCGGCGGTGAACGAGTAGGTGAGCGCGCTGCCCGACCCCGTGCGGTACTCGAGGGGGTTGAACTGGTAGGCCGCGAGGGGCACGTCGCTCAGCACCCGGTAGGCGCCCTCGTGGGCCGCGAGGCGCCCGAAGGCCGAGCGCGGCGAGCAGTCGAGGCCAAAGGGGATGGGGTGGCACGCGGGGGTGCTGCCCTTGAGCACGTCGATCCACGGCAGGTCGATGCGCTCGACGGAGCCCGGCGCCACGGTGCGCGAGATGGTCGACCCGAGGCGCCCGCCGGTGACGGTCACGTGCGCCTCGCGGGTGCCCGGGTTGGCGAGCACGACGGAGTACGCGAAGCGGTAGTCGACGCCCGAGTTGGCCGTGGGCGTCGCCCAGTACTCGCAGCCGAGGTACGAGTTCGCGGTGCCCGGCTCCGAGGCGCAGGTGCGCTGGCAGATCCCGTCGACGCAGCGCTCGCCGGAGTTCGCGTCGCAGCCGAGGTGATCCTCCCACGCGTGGCCGTCGGCGGCGCAGAGCTGCGGGGCGTTGGGGTTGTCGGGGTTGCAGCGCACGGTGCCGGGCTGGCAGGCGCCGCACGCGACGGCGCCGCCGAGGCAGCGCGTGCCCGCGGTGCAGCGCTCCGACGCGACCTCGGCGCCGGACTCGTCGCACCGGAACGCGCGCTGCGTGCCGTCGCAGTTCCATCGGCCGGGCGTGCACGGGCGGCGCGCGGCGTCGTCGGCCGCGGCGTCGGCCCGGGCGTCGATCGACGCGTCGTTGGGGGGGGCTGGGACGAAGCGAACGGGGCCTTGCGAGCACGCGGCGAGCGAGATGGCGGCGAGCGCGAGGCGAGGGGAGGGGCGTCGGCGCATGGCGCGCGCGACGATAGCTCAGCCCGGCCCTCGCTCGCAGCGGTGCGTGACGGCGTCGCACGGCAGGCCGCCGCAGCACGCGGCGCCTCCGGGGCCGGGGCAGGTGCCGTGCTCGGCGACGCACGCGGGCACGCAGGTGTGGGTGGTGCCGTCGCACATGAGCCCGTTGCAGCAGCCCGCGCCGCCGGGGCCGGGGCAGGCGCCGCCCGAGGGCACGCAGGGCTGCACGCACGAGTGCGAGGTGGGGTCGCAGGTGAGGCCGTTGCAGCACGTGGCGCCGCCCGGGCCGGGGCACACGCCGCTCACGGGCACGCAGGGCCGCACGCAGCGGTGGGTGGCGGTGTCGCAGGTGAGGCCCGCGCAGCAGTCGGAGCCGCCGGGGCCGGGGCAGGTGCCCGTCTCCATCACGCAGGTGCGCGTGACGACGCGGGCGACCCACTGGGCGCTGTGGTTGTGCGAGGTGACGTTCTGAAAGGGCAGCCAGAACGCGGGCCAGCTCGTGTCGCGTCCGCGGCCGAACTCGTCGACGTCGACGCCGACGGCGGCCATCCAGATCTGGGGCTGCTGGCACATCGCCCAGTTGGTGCTCTGGGGCATGTTCTCGGGCGGCGACGCGGTGGGGTAGCAGTTCGGGAGCCCGTCGTTCTCGACGCGCACGCCGTAGTTGCGGTTCGACGAGAAGGTCACCCAGAGGATGTGCCCCATGCCGTAGGGCTGCACGTAGGGGCTCCAGCGCGGCCACGAGTTGGTGAGGCCGTCGCCGCCGTTGAGGCGCGAGAGGGCGGCGCGCGCGGTGCCGTCGGCCGAGGCGAGCCACACCTGGGCGTTGTGGTTGTAGAACACGTCGCCCGACTCGACGTGGTTGAACACCAGGAACTGCCCGTCGGGCGAGTACGACGGGTAGAAGTTCGCCGCGTCGGCGCCGGGCGGGGTCATGCCCAGGCCCGCGGGCACGGTCATCCGCGGAGCGCCGAAGTTCATGCTGGGGTCGACGTCCATGACGTAGAGGTCGCCGCCGTGAAAATGGTGGTCGCCGCGGTTCGAGATGGTGCCCGCGCGGGGAGCGACGAAGACCACGTGGCGGTCGTCGGCCGACCAGTCGGGCTGCGTGCCCTGCATGCCGCTCGGCAGGGGCACGTCGCGCACGCGCGCGCCGGTGTCTCCGTCGTAGAGGGTGAAGCTGTGGTTGCCCGTGGTGCCGAACGACGCGTACGTCGTGCCGAGCATCCGGGCGTGGTCGTGGGTGAAGGTCTGAAAGCCCGGGGGGATGGTGGCCGACGAGACCATGCTCCGGTCGCGCACGCGCATGAGCTGGGTGCGCACGTCGGCGAACTCGTCGTCGGCGTCGGGGTCGTCGACGCCGACGCTCACGCGCTCGCCGTCGCGCGAGAGGTTGTGGCACCCGGTGCAGCGGCCGCTCGTGCCCGACTCGAGGAAGGCCGTGTCGGTCGTGGCGCGCGAGCCGAAGTCGTGGAGGTAGATGCCCCCGGTGCGCCCCGCGACGCCGCCGAAGACCGCCGACTGCCAGTAGTAGATGCCTCCCTCGATGTCTTCGAAGCCGAACTGGAGCCTGCGGGCGCGCGACGCGCTCGTGGCGCAGCGGCCCGTGGCGTTGGTGGCGCGCACGGTGATGGTCACCGGGTCGCGGCCGCGGTTGGGGAGCACGAGGGCGTCCCAGACGTTCTGCGGGATGCCGAAGGCGCACGCGCCGGTGGCCCGCCCGCGCACCGAGGTGATGGCGTTGCAGCGCGTCGTCACGCGGATGTCGGTCACCCCGTTGAGGAAGTCGATCTCCCAGAGCGTGTTGCCGGCGCCGGGCTGGAACTGCACCTCGAGCACGTTGAGGTTGGGCGGCAGGAGCACGCCGTCGGGCGGATAGATGATCTCGGGGCGCGCCGCGGGCTCCATCGAGCACGCGGGCTCGGAGGGCTCGGGGAAGGGCGTCGAGGGGCAGTCCATGCACGCGAAGCGCTGCGTGGTGGGCACCGCGGGCCCCGTGTCGGTCACCACGGGCGCGTCGGGCGGGGGCGGCGCGTCGGGCGCCGGGGGCGCGTCGCCCGCGGGGCGGTCGAGCGGGGGCACGTCGAA
>JBDHVF010000573.1:0-5696 GCA_039809605.1 Polyangiales bacterium
AAACCAGGGCCTCACGCCTGCGTTTCCGAGGGATCGCATCGGTTTGTGACCACGCGAACTGTCGAAGCCGGGCCTAGCCCCCTTCGCATTCCTCGCTTCTCGCCGCTCGATCGAGTTCGACGACGACGCGTGATCGATGCGCTGACGCGGCCGACATCGAGCTGAAGCGGGATTCATGGAGCGTTGAAGTGATGGCCCTCGCAGCGCGAGGGCGCCTGCGAGACCCAGGCAGCCCATCACCTCGTCTCCCTACGCTCAGCCACGCCCTCGCTCCGCGGGGGCGGGGCGCGCGGCAGCGGGGGTGGGGGCTCCGCGAAAGCGGCCCCGATTGACCTGCGGTTGGTATCACACCATGGGCAAGAGGCCCACGAAGCGCATCGCCCACGAGAGCGCGAGGCCCGCCGCGAGCAGGGCCATCGAGGTGCGCACGAAGCGCTCCCACGCGGGGTGCCCCTCGGGCAGCGCGAGCGCGAGCGCCGCGGCGAGCGCGAGTCCCACGGCGCCGGGCAGCGCGACGGGGTGGTAGCGAAGGCTCCCGACGACGTCGCCGTGAAGGAGCCGCAGCGCCGCGCGGGTCATGCCGCATCCGGGGCAGGGCACGCCCAAAACAATCTTGACGAGGCAGGTGGGGAACGGGAGGAGGCCGAGCAGGCCCGCGATCACCGCGACGGGGATCACGGGCCTGAGGCGCTGGTGGGCGAGGCGCAGCCGGCTAGCTGACGTGGCGAGTCTCCCAATCCCACATGGCGCACATGGCCCACGGCGCGTAGATGCCGCCGGTGCACATGGTGAGAATGGCGTTGATGATCCACTGACCGAAGAGGCCGCCCGGGTCCTTCATGAAGCGGAAGGGCCGGCCGCTGATCGAGGTCGCGTTCCAGCGCCACTCGTACATGTTGTTGGCGAACCACGGGAAGTAGATGCCGAAGGTGATCGACACGAGGATCATGCCGATGATGTACGTGCCGAGCAGCGACGCCGGGTCGCCGTTGAACTCGAGGCGCTCGCCGCCCTGCACCTCGACCTGGCTGTACTGGTACTTGTTCAGCTTGGTCACGTACCAGGGGAAGTAGAGCCCGAACGTGCAGGCCATGATCACGTAGTCGAGCCACATGGCCTTCACGAGCGAGCCGACGGTGCCGTGGTACTGGCAGCGCTTGCCCTCGATCGTGAGGTTCTCGAAGTGAAAGCGCGAGAGGCGCACGGCCGCGTTGAGGCCCGCCCACATCATGCCGGCGGCGAGGCACAGCGCGAAGGGCAGCGAGAGGGCCGCGCCCAGCGAGGGGTTGCTGTTGCGGAAGGCCATCTGGACGCCCGCCATCAGCCCGCCGAACACGAGGTAGATGCCCATCATGGGCAGCACGACCTGCACGAGGTACGTGACGATCAGGTCGCCGCCCTTGCCCGCGAACGACACGCGACCGGCGCCGCCCATCGGAGGACCGAAGCCACCGGGGCCGCCCGGAGGAGGACCGAAGCCGCCGGGGCCGCCGGGGGGAGGACCGAAGCCGCCGGGGCCACCGGGCGGAGGGCCGAAGCCACCGCCGCCGGGAGGACCACCGAAGTTGCCGCCGCCGGGGGGAGGACCGAAGCCGCCGCCGGGAGGACCGCCGTAGCCACCGCCGGGAGGTCCGCCGAAGCCGCCGCCACCGGGCGGCGGGAACCCACCGCCGCCACCGGGAGGTCCGTAGCCGCCGGGGGGATAACCGCCCGCAGCGTGGAGGGGCGGGAACGCGTTCGAATCCTGGGACTGCACCATCGAGAACTACTCCTTCACGAACCGAGGGCGTCGACGCGCACCGCGCCAGATCGAACCCCATCGGTTGAAACTCACCGCCGTCGAGGCGCGGGGATAGTACACATGGCCCCGCGTGTCCTGCACCTTCCGGGCGGGCGTTGTCATTCCGTGTCCGGGGCTGCGAGGGCGCGCTCGAGGGCCGCGGAGCGTTGCGACGTCCCCACCTCACGCGCGGCCGCGACGACTCGCGCGTAGGCGCCCGCGGCGTCGTCGCCCGCGGCGTCGCGCTCGGACCACGCGCCGGGCTCCTCGGGTGATGGGGCGTCGTCGAGGCCGTAGAGCCCGAAGCGCGGAGACCACCGCCCGAGCTCGTAGTTGTCGACGAGGGTCCAGTGGCAGTAGGCCCGCACGGGCAGGTCCTCGGCCACGCGCGCGTGCAGGAGCGCCGAGAGGTAGCCGCGAAGAAACATCGGCCGCGTCACGCCGTCGGCGCGGGGGATCACCCCGTCGCCGGGGTCTCTGCGCTGGGCCATGCCGTTCTCGTCGACGTCGATGGGCAGCGACGCGTCGGGCCACGAGAGCGACCTCAGCGCGCGCACCATCACCACCGGCTCGGCGCGCCACTCCCAGGGCTCCGCGAGGCGCACCGCGCCCAGATCGACGCGCGCGAGGGACTTCAACGTCACGCCCTCGGCGAGCACGTCGAAGAGCGCCTCGGCCCGGTGGAGCTGCTGCGCGGTGAAGGGGTCGTAGAGGTCGATCGCGAGGTGGTCGAGCGGCGCGCGCGACGAGCTCCCGCGCTCGTAGAGGGCCGAGAGGGTGCGGCCGAACACGGCCGGTCGCACCACCCGTGCGAGGGCCCCGTCGAGCGCGCCGGCCACCCGCGCGCGGCGCGAACCGAGCTCGCCCTCGAAGAGCCTGTGGTGAAAGTGCTCGCGGCCCTCGCGCGCGAAGGCCGCGAGGCCCTTGGCGGTGACCCCGAGCGATGGGGCGCGCAAGAGGTCGAAGAGCCCCTTGCCGAAGGTGTAGAGGTCGATGAAGTTGACATTGGTGCCCACGTCGGGCGCGCCCCACGCTTCGCGGGCGTAGAGATCGCGCAGCCGTCGCCACGCGAGCACGTGGGCGCAGAGCATCGCGTCGAGCCCGCGCAGCGCGTGCCAGAGGCCCAGCGGGCTCCGCTCCGCGAGCGCCCGCGCCCCGTGGGGAAAGACCCCGCCGATCCAGCTCGCGAGCGCGAGCATGTTGGGCTCGTTGAGCGTGAGCAGCCGCCCGAGGGGGCGCTCGCCCCGCCGCGTGAGGGCGACGTTGAGGGCGCGCGTCGCGTCGTGGGCGTACTCCGCGAAGAGCGCGGGCGCCTCGCGCGCGAGCCAGAAGTCGTCGCCGAGCCACGAGGGGTGGGTGAAGTGCAAGAGGGTGACGGTGGGCTCGAGCCCGTGCGCGCGCAGCGTGGCGACGCGGTCGGCGTAGGCCTCGACCGCCAGCGCGTCGAGCGACGGGCCCCGCGGGCAGAGCCGCGCCCACTCGACGCCCATGCGAAAGCGCGTGAGCCCCATCGTGCGGGCGCGCCGCGCGGCCTCTTCGTAGCGCGTCCAGAGGCCCGCGCCCGCGCCGCTGCGCTCGAGGCGGCCCGAGAACTCCCACGCGCGCCAGTTGGTCGCGGGCTCGTCGAGGCCGTTGAGCCCCCCCTCGCTCTGAAAGCCCGACGTGGCGACGCCGAACTCGAGGTCGTCGGCCCGGTCGAGGCGGGGGTGGCCCCTCCACCCGCGGGGTGCTTCGAGCGCGTCGGGCATCGGCCGGTGCGCACTACCACGAAGGCGCCCGCCAGGGGAAAACCTCGCGCACCCCCCCTGTCGGCGCGCGGCGGCGCCGTGGTATTGCAGTTCTCTGTGCAACCCGTGAAGGCTGACGTAGCGTAGGCGGCGACCAACCATGAGCAGGATGGCGACACCGGGATCGCTCCTTCCCGGCGGCTTCGTGCTGGGGCGTCTCAGTCACGCCGACCGCGTGGGGCTCGTGTACCGAGCGCACCACGCCGAGAACAAAGACGCGCGCCCCGCGTCGGCCCTCGTGCTTCACCCCCTGCACGTCGAGGAGCTGCGCGAGTGGTTCGAGAAGATGGCCGTGCTCGGCAGGAGCCTGCGCCACCCGAACCTCGTCGAGGTCTACGCGCTCGGGTACACGGCCAACGAGCTGCCCGTGGTGGTCACCGAGTGGGTCGAGGGCAAGACCGCGCGCAACGAGCTCGCGAGCGGCAGGGCGTTTCCCCCGCCCGAGGTCGCCCGCATCGTGCGCGAGGTCGCCAACGCGCTCGACTACCTGCACCGCCGCACGCCGCCCGTGCTGCACCGGGTGATCATGCCCGAGACGGTGCTGCTCAGCGCGCCGTCGGGCGCGGTGAAGCTCCTCGCGGTGGGCCACGCCGACCGCCCGCAGCACCCCGCTTCGAAGCCCGCGTACCAGTCCCCCGAGGAGCTCTCGGGCGAGGGGGCGCTCACGCCCGCGAGCGACGTGTTCTCCCTCGCGTCGTTCGCGTACGAGATCCTCACGGGGCAGGTGGCCTTCAGCGGCAACCCCCACACGATCCTCGCGGCGATCTACCGCTCGGCCTACCCCCGCATCGGCGCGGCCGAGGGCGCGGCCGAGGTCGAGGCCGTGCTGCACCGCGCGTGGGCGCCCGACCCCCTGCGGCGGTTTCAGAGCGCGGGGGCCTTCTCCGACGCGCTCGCGGGCGCCCTCGCCGACCTCTCGGGGGTGGTCACCTCGGGCCGCCGCTCGAACTCGTCGGCCCCGATGCGCGCGCCGACCTTTCCCGCGGCCACGCCGTCGCCGCCGGTGCAGTCGCCCACGGGGCGCTTCGCGGCCGCGTCGTTTCACGCCGACGCGCTGCGCTCCTCGCGGCCCTTCATGCCCGCCGCCTCGGCGCGCTCGGGCGGCACGGGCGCGTGGTCGTCTCCGCCCGCGCCCTCGTCGCAGGCCCCGCTGGTGGTCTCGGGCGGCGCCGCGGTGAGCGCGCAGCCGCAGCGCCCGCAGGCCCAGCGATCGAGCGGCGTGCAGCCCTCGGCGTCGTGGAACCCCCCGCCCAACGGCGCGCGCCAGCCCGTGACCGACGGCCTCGACGACGAGGGACGCAGGGACCGCGACTCGGGCGACGAGGAAATGCTCTCGGGCCGCCTCGACGAGGCCCTGCAGCGCGGCCTGCGCCTCACCGACGACGAGGGCCTCGGCGCGGCGCCCCCGCCCGCGCCCCGCAAGGACCCGCTCTTCACCCCCGCCGCCGCGGTCGACACGTACGGCGTCGGCGCGCGCGTGATCGACCCCGGCGTCGCGGGCATCCGCCGCCACTCGGGCGAGTTCCCGCCCGCGCCCGTGCGGCGCAACACCGGTGAGTTCCCGCCCGCCACGCGGCCCACGGGTGAGTTCCCGCCCGCGCCCGTGCGGCGCACCACGGGGGAGTTCGCCCCGGCCACGGTCACGCGCGCCACGGGCGAGTTCGCCCCCGCGCCCGCCGCCATCGCGCGCCCTCCGACGGGCGCGCACATCGTCGCGCGCAGGCCCTCGGAGAACGCCCAGCCCCCCTCGCAGCCCACGCCGCGCAAGCAGTCGGGCTCCGCCGCCCTCGTCGTCGCGCAGCCCTCGGCCGCCGGCTCCGAGCACTCGGGCCGCACGCCCTTCGAACGCGACGCCTTCGCGCCCGCGCCCGAGAAGGCCCCGCTCGAGCGCCCGCGCGGAGGCGCCGAGGTGCGCTTCACCTGGCCCGTGCTCTTCGGCCTGCTCGTGGGCCACTCGATGCTCACCGCGCTGCTGGTCTACAGCCTCGGGCAGATGCTCCCTCACCGCGCGCCGCAGGTCGTGTTCGTGCCGCAGGCCGAGCACCGCGCCGACCCGTCGCCCGCGCAGTTCGTCGAGCCCCTCGGCTCGCGGCTCGAGCCCCGCCCCGTGGCCCCCGTGCTCGCCGAGG
>JBDHVF010000574.1:0-5694 GCA_039809605.1 Polyangiales bacterium
CCCCGACGGCGGGCTGCATGATCCGCGGCGCCACCCCCGAACGGCCGCGCAGGGGTGGCGAAGTTAGACGCATGGCCCGCAGGAGGTCGTGTCCATGGGGTTGTTCTCGTTCACGCGGTTGACCGTCGAGCGCCAGCGTCGGGTTGGCGAAGCGGTCGCTCCGCTCTTGAAGCCCAAAGGGAAGGGCAAGGTGGGTCCCGGCGTGCCCGTCGCGACGCGGGCGGCGGAGTTCGCCTCGGCGCACGACGCGCTCGCGGGCGTGTCGCTGCTGCCGAAGCTGGCCGTCGACAACGCCGCCGACCGTACCTACGCGGGTGCGTTCAACACCCTGAACGGGATCGTCCAGACGTTCTCGGACCCGCTCGTGCCGCTCGCCGACGGCGCGCAGCGGCGCCTCGACGCGGCGCGGGGGCTGAGCGCGCTGGCGTTCCCCGCGGGCGTGAGGTTCCTGAGCAAGCCGATGGGCACGCAGTACGAGGCCATGCGCGGCGTGGTGCGCGCGCTCCGCAGCGAGAAGGCCACCGCCGACGTGAAGGCGCTCGGTTTCGGCGACACCGTCGCCCACCTCGAAGCGACCCTCGCGCCCTACGGCGTGGCCGTCACCAGCGCCGACGGCGCCGACGTCGAGAAGCTCTCCGACGCGTGGCACCTCGCGTTCAGCAACCTCGCCGCCGCGCTGATCGGCTCGCTCTCCGAGAGCGACCCGCGGCGCGCGGGCGTGCTCGGCGCCTACCAGAAGGAGCTCGACGCGCAGAGTGAGGTGATCGCCGCCCGCACCCGGCGCCGCAAGAAGGCGGCGCCCGCCCCCACCCCGTAACTCACATACAATCGCCCGGGGCGACCCCGTTCGCACGCGTGCGTGGGCGGGGGTGACCCCGTCGGCTCGCGTGCGCTCGCGGGGTCGCCCCCGGCGAACGGGTCGTGTCCTACTCTGCCGCGAGGTGTCGTGGACTGGGCTGAACCGCAGAGGCGCAGAGGGCGCAGAGAGAGGAGTCCCGGGTCTTGCCAAGCCCTTTCCATTCCAGCCTCTGCGCTCTCTGCGCCTCTGCGGTTCGTCTACCTGGGGCGCTGCCAGACCCAGGTCCGCGGTGTCCTACTTAGGACAGCACCGGCGAACGCGCGCACTTGACACCCCTGGGGCCGACGGTGTCAGGTGCGCGCCGTGGCGCTGCGCCTCCGACGCTTGAAGATCACGCGGTTCCGCGACGTGCGGCCGGGCACCGAGCTGCGCTTCAACGACGAGTGGAACGTCGTGCTCGGGCACAACGCGACGGGCAAGACCACGCTGCTCAACCTCGTCTCGATGGCGCTGCGCGGCGACTTTGAAGAGCTGAGGGACGAGTCCTTCGAGCTTGAATACGATATCGAAGGTTCTGGTTGGAGTGCGACGTTCTCGATGGCGCGCGACTTTGCTCAGGCACAACAAACTGCGGGGCCGCCTGGATTCGATCCGAACCCCTTCCGGTTGTCCTTCATGTGGTGCTCGGTCGTCGTCAGGGTCGGGGCTGAGGTCTTCGTGATCGCTGTCGAGCCGCAGACGGAAGCAGGGCAGATTCCGGTCGCCGTGGCACCTCCGCCTGACGCATTGGAGCTCTCTGTGAGTGGCTATGTCACCGTGGGGTTCCTACGCGGGAAGCAAGCACTTCGAGTCCCTGCCGAGGAACTCGTAGCAGCGCGGTCATATCGTTTTGACGAAGCGCTTGGACTCTTCCGGAGAATTCATCGCGAGTCGGACGACGGCCTGGGGTTGCCCAGGCTCATGAAGGCAGCCGTGATTCGCATGCAAGACCGAGAAACCTTCAATTTGTCGTTAGTCCCCGCGAACGTGACGACCCTATTTGACCGCAGCGAGCAGGAGATCGTCTCGGTGCGCGCGTCGTTCGCTGAGTGTATGCGACTTCGTGAGATTACAGCCCGTCTCGGCGGGACCTCTCTATCTGCCGTTTGGCCTGCTGAAAAGGTCGACCGCGTTGGGGAACAGACGCTGACCGTGTTAGGAGCGCCTACCATTCTGCTCCATCGCGCAGACGGCACCGCGATGCCAGTGAAGCAGCTCAGCTTCGGGCAGAAGCGCCTCTTCACCTTCGCGTGGTACCTCGACTCGAACCCCGGCCCCGTGGTCGCCGACGAGCTCGTGAACGGCATGCACTACGAGTGGATCGACGAGTGCGTGCGCGCCATGGAGGGCCGCCAGAAGTTCCTCACGGCGCAGAACCCGCTGCTGCTCGACCACGTCGACATCGCCTCGGAGGAGGACGTCATGCGCAGCTTCATCCTCTGCCGCGCGGAGACGACCGACGGCCGTCGCCAGGTGGTGTGGGCGAACCCCACCGGCGAGCAGGCGGCCGAGTTCTTCCGCGCGTACCAGAACGGCGTGCTGCGCGTGCACGAAATCCTGCGCACCGAGGGCCTCTGGTGACGGCCGCGCCTGCGCTCACGCTCGTCGTGCTCACCGAGGACGGCGCGAGCGGGTGGCGGCCGGTCATGCTGTGCGTGCGCGCGATCTGCGACCTGCTCGTCGCGAACGTCGACTGGTCGCGCGTGCGCGTGCTGCCGCGCGAGGATGGCGGGCGGCAGGTGCTCGACGCCGCGGGCGCCCACCGCTGGGACGGTCGGAAGGCGATCGGCTACAACCTCCGCATCGAGCTGGCGCGGTACATCGCGAACCAGCTCCTCGCGCGCGAGGGCGAGGCGCGCTTCGTGTTCTTTCACGTCGACGCCGACTGCCGCTGGTCCGACGGCGGCCCCGAGGCGAGCACGAACTTCAAGAGCTTCCACGACCTCATGGTGGTGGCGGTGCAAGGGCAACTCAGGGCCGCGCTCCAGAAGCACGGGCGCGAGTCGGAGCTCGGCGCACTCATGGAGCGCCTCCACCTCGTGATGCCCTGTTGGGAGATCGAGTCGTGGCTCTACCAGAACGCCGAGCGCGCGATCGCCCTCTGCCGGGAGCGTCCGTGCGCGGGCGCCCACGTCGATCGGTACCGCGCGTGGGCGGCCGACCGCACGCTCCTCGACGACGTGAACGACCCCAAGGGGCGCAGGGAGCTCCACTGCCTCGACGACCGTGACAAGGGTGTGCTGGCCGAGGGCTTTCCCGCGGCGGAGGTGCGCCGCGCGGAGCGGTCGTTCGCGTACGTCGTCGAGGCGGCCGCGCGCGACGGGGCGCTGCTCCACGCGCTCATCGCGACCGGCGCGGCGGCGACGTAGGCGTCGCGTGGCAGGCGCCGCCGTCGAGCCCTACGCCGGGGGCGCGACCGCGAGGGAGAGCTCGCGGCGCACGAAGTCCTCGATGCGCGCGCGGAAGGGGCGCGCGAAGAAGGGCAGATCGAGCTCGACGCGCACCTCGCGCTCGCCGAGCGTGAGCGTGCCGCTGCCGCCCTTGTAGCTGCCCGAGGCCACGCGGTCGCTCACCCAGCGGAAGTGCTCCGCGAGGCCGAGGTGGGGGTAGCGCTCGGCGTAGTGCTCGAGGCGCCGCTGCGCGTGGGCCTTGAGCGTGGCGAGGTCGAGCGCGTGGCCCTGGGTGATCTCGAGCTTCACGAGCGGGTGGAGTAGTGCCGCCGCGCGGGCGTGTCGAGTTCCCTACGTGGCGGTGGGCTCGGGCGGGCCGACGAAGCGCGAGGCGCGGGCGTAGTGGTCGACCGAGAGCCGCCCCGCGCCGCTCACCACGAACAGCGCCAGGATGAACAGCACCAGCAGCGCGTACTCGAGCGTCTGGGCCTGGGTGAAGAAGCCCTGCTTCGCGTGGACGAACAGCACCGCGCCCAGCACGATGGGGATCTGCACCGCGGCCGCGAGCCGCGTGAGCAGGCCCACCGTGAGCATCAGCCCGCCGGCGATGTGGGCGAGCACGACGTAGTGCGCGAGCAGCGTGCCGCCCATCGGCACGTGCGCCGCGACCATCATGTCCATCAGCGACGACTCGTGGCTGACGAACATCACGCCCTTCAGGAACATCAGCACGCCCATGTAGATGCGCAGCAGGTCGAGCCAGAGGTCCCGGCGGCCCTCGACCCACGCGCCCAACATCTCGCGATCCATGACGGCACCCTCCTGGGCGCTCCTCGCGCCCTCACGGAGCGTGCAGCCGGCCGAGTGTCGGGGGAGGGACCGGTACCCGCCCGGTCGTACGCAGCGACCAGTCTAGTACCGCCGCGACCCGCGCGGCAGCGGCGATGAAGACTCGTGGGAATCTCGATTCAGTACCCTTCGAGCACCGTGAGGGCCTCGTCGTGGGCGGTGTTCACCACGTGCTGCGGCGGCGCGGCGGCGGGAGAGGGCGCGTCCGCCGCGGGGCGCAGCGCGCGGCGCAGCGAGCTCACGCGGGCGATCTGCTGCGCGTACGCGGCCGAGGGCGCGGGCTCGCCGCGGGCGCGCTCGACGGCCGTGTCGAGCGAGCGCTGCGCCTCTTCGACGCGCCCGTCGCGGGCCTCGCGAATGGCCGTCACCGTGGCGGCCGCGAGTTGCACCTGCGCGGCCACCGACTCGACCTCGCGGCTGCGGCCCGCCTCGAGCTCGCCCGCGTCGGAGGTGGCGCGCGCGCCGAGAAAGAGCGAGCGCTCGTGGCGCACGCCCGGTGATGCGGGGTCGGCCCACGCGAGGCGGGCGTCGACGAGCTCCACGGGCGAGCCCGCGCGGTGCGAGGGCACGCTCACGCGCACCACGAGGTCGCGCGCCGAGCCCTCGGGCACGTCGCCGAGCGAGACGGTCACGCCCGCGCCCGAGCGCGTGGGCTCGTGGCCGAGCACCTCCTCGACCTGCACGCCGGGGCCGGGCGTGAGCGTCACCACCGCGTCGCGGGCGACCACGCGCTCCATGCGCAGCACCTCGTTGCGAAAGGTCTCGGCCACCGACGACGAGTCCTCGAGGTAGTGAAAGCGCCCGCCCGACCGCTGCGCGATCGCGCCCATGAGCGACTCGTTGTACTCGAGCCCGAGCCCGAGCGAGGTGATCGACACGCCCGCGCGGCCCGCGCTGACGGCCATCGCCTCGATGCCCTGCGCGTCGTTGGGCGCGCCGTCGCCGAGCAGCACGACGCGGTTGATCCCGCCGGGCGCGAGGTGCGAGACCACCTGCGCGACGCCCATGCGGAGCCCCGCCGCCATGTCGGTCGTGCCCCGCGCGCGCATGCGCCCGATGCGCGCCGCGGCCTCGGCGCGCCCCACGCCGTCGAGCACCGTCGAGGGCACGAGCAGCTCGGCGCGCGAGTCGAAGGTCACCACCGCGAGCCGGTCTCCGTCGCGGAGCGCGTGGAGCAGCGCGAGGCTCGCGGCGCGGGCGTCGTCGATGGGCGTTCCCTCCATCGACCCCGACGTGTCGACCACCAGGGCGAGGTTGATCGGGGGGTGGGCCGTCGGGTCGGCCGCGGCGGTGCCCAGGTGGATGCGCGCGAGGACGGTGCTGCGCGTCGCCGCTGGGACGAAGCGGTTGGCGAGGGCGCCGTCGAGGGTGAGGGCGTCGGGGGTGGTGGTGGCGTGGCGCTGCGCGCTCGCGCAGGCCGAGAGCGCCGCGAGGAGCGCGAGGGTGAGGGTGCGTCGCATGGTGAGGGCCTTCGACGCGCGCGACGAGCGAACGGTCTCCTCTATCGCGACGGCGACGGAGATGCGCATCCGCACGGGTGATGCGGGCGTTGGGGTCGCGCATCCGCACGTGGAATGCGGGCGTTGGGGTCGCGCATCCGCACGTGGAATGCGGGCG
>JBDHVF010000575.1:0-5679 GCA_039809605.1 Polyangiales bacterium
CGGAGGTGCTCACCCGCGAGGCCCGCGCGCTCGCCACGCGGGCGTGGGGCGTCGAGCCCTTCAACGTGTACGCGGCGACCGAGACCGGAGGCATCGGCGCAGAGTGCGGCCGTCACACGGGGCTCCACGTCTTCGAGGACCTCGTCATCATCGAGCCGGTCGACGAGCTCGACCGCCCCGTGCCCGACGGTGTCGCGGGTGACAAGCTGCTCGTGAGCTTGCTCTTCGGGAGGACGCTCCCGCTCTTGCGTTATGAGCTCACCGACCGCGTGCGCATGGCGACGCGCGCCTGCCCGTGCGGCCTCCCCTTCCGTCTCATCGAAGCGGTCGAGGGGAGGACCGACGACCTGCTGCGACTTCCGGGACGAGGCGGAGACACGGTCATCGTCCATCCCATCGCGGTCCACCACGCGCTCGACGACGTCCCCGCGGGGGCGTGGCAGGTGCGCGAGGAGGAGGATCGACTGCGCGTCCTGATCGCGCGCCCGGGGCCCGACTTCTCCGCGGAGCGCGTCGCGGCGAAGCTCTCGTCGGCGCTCGAGGCGGCGGGAGCGGCACCCGTCGCGGTGTCCGTCGAGGTCGTCGACGCCATCGCAGCCGGGGCAGCCGGCAAGCGGCCGCTTGTGATCGCGCGGCGCCGTTAGGCTCCTGTCAGCGTCACCGCGGCGACGTCGAGAGCGCCTGCGCCCTCCGCTGGAGCTCTTCGAGCGCGGTGGGATCGTCTGCGTGAATCGCGACCGCGAAGCCATCGCCCGTGGAGCTTACCGTCGCGCTCACGCCGTTCAGTACGAGCGGGCAGCGTGGCATCTCCGGCACGTTGTGGCCGAGCGCGGCGTTGCGCGCGAGGTGGCAGTTCACCACGCGCTGGAGCCACTCCGCGGTGAGTCCGGGCACCGCGCGGAAGGTCACGGTGACGCCGACCGTACGACTGACTACGTCCCGGACGCCCACGGTCCGCGCGATGAGTGGCGCGACGCTCGCGATGTCGGCGCCGTGCTCGAAGGGGCTCATGTCGCGGTCGGCGTCCGAGATGCCCACGCAGGCGCGCGCCTCCGCGTCGCGCAGGGCCTGCGACCCGGCCCGGTGATCGGCCGCCATCTGGCGGTGCCGCTCGGCCTCGCGCAGGTGCTCCTCGGTGGGGTTGGTGACGGAGGTCCAGCAGGGGTTGCTATTCTCGACGATCGCCGGACCTCGAGGGCACCTCTCGCGGGTCTCTCTCGCGCCCGCAGAGTACATCGCCGCGTGCTGCGTCGCCTCCGCCTCATGGCCCGAGGCGGCGGCCGCGTGACCGGCGACGCTCATGTCGTGGGGCTCCGCGCCAGGGGTCGACCGGCAGCCCGAGCCGACGCACAGAAACGTCGTCATCCAGGCCATCTTCGCGTTCATCAGTGCTCTCCATGGCAGTGCATACGAAGCGGTGTTTGCGGGCTCATCTCGCCCGCGCGTGGGCGGCGAGTTTGTAGATCTCCATCGCCGGCACGATCAGCGCCGAGAGGGCCACGACGGTGACCCAGTTCGACGCGGTGAGGGCGACGCTGTGAAAGACCACCCGGAGCGACGGCACGAGCACGCCGAGCGTGTGGATCGCGGCAGAGCCGAGCACCGCGCACAGCAGCGCGAGCGGCGCCAACGGGCGTTGCCCGCGGATCGACCCCGTGAGCGAGCGGCAGTTCCACGCGTGGAAGAGCGGCGCGAGACCGAGCAGTGAGAAGGCCATCGCGCGCGCGTGCTCGGGCGCGGTCGCGCCGCGGTACAGCGCGAGTGCCCCGAGTGCCATCGCCGCGCCCGACACCAGGATCGTCGCGAGCTCCGGCCGCGACAGGAGCGAGGCCCCCGCGGGGCGCGGGGGTTCGTGCATCTGCCCAGGCGCCGGCGGGTCGACGCCCAGCGCGATCGCGGGCGGCCCGTTGGTCACCAGGTTGATGCACAGGATCATCATCGGCGTCAGGGGCAGCATGCGCGCGTCCACGGCCGCGACGAACACGGCGATGGCGAGCGCGGCGTTCGACGAGAGCAGGTAGACGATCACCTTCTGAAGGTTGCGCCAGACCGTTCGCCCCTCGTGGATCGCGTCGACGAGGGTCGTGAAGCGGTCGTCGGTCAACACGATGTCCGCGGCCTGTCGGGCGACGTCCGTCCCGCCGCGTCCCATGGCGACGCCGATGTGCGCCTCGCGCAGCGCGGGCGCGTCGTTCACGCCGTCGCCGGTCATCGCCACCGTGTGCCCTCCCGCGCGGAGCGCCCGCACGATGCGCAGCTTCTGGTCCGGCGACGTCCTCGCGAAGACCCTCACGTCGTTCAGCCGCGAGGCCAGCGACGGGGCATCGAGCGTCGAGAGCTCCGCGCCCGTCATCACCGCGGCGTCGTCCGTCGCGACGCCGATCTCCCTCGCGATCGCGAGCGCGGTCGTGGGGTGGTCGCCGGTGATCATCACGACGCGAACGCCCGCGGCGTGGCAGTCGAGGATCGCCTGCTCCACCCCCTTTCTGGGCGGATCGATCATCCCGACGAGCCCCAGAAGGACGAGGCGCTCTTCGATCTCCGCCTCGCCGGACTGCGGGCGCGTCGCGAGCGCCAGGACGCGGAGCGCCTGGGACGACATCCACTCGGCCTCCTCACGCACCTTCGCGCGGTCCTCCTCGCGCAGCGCGCGGGGGGCGTCTCCTTCGAGGATCTGGTCGCACAGGGCGAGCACCGTGTCGGCGCTGCCCTTCGCGAACGAGACCTGGCGGCCATCGGGAGCCTCGACGAGCACCGACATGCGCCTCCGCTCCGAGGAGAAAGGCACTTCGCGCAATCGAGGCTGCGCCGCGCGAATCCGCGCCGCGTCCACGCCGAGCTTCTCCGCGAGCACCACGAGCGCGCCTTCGGTCGGGTCGCCGACGACCTTCCACTGCGACCCGTCGCGGCGCAGCTCGCTGTCGTTGCAGAGCGCACACGCCTCCGCCAGCAGCCGCAGCGCGGGGGGAGCGTGATCGAGGTCGACTACCCCTCCGGGCGCCGTCACCGAACCCTCGGGCTGGTACCCCTCGCCCTCGACGCGATGGCGGACGCCGCCCGCCCAGACCGCGCGCACGGTCATCTCGTTCTCGGTGAGCGTGCCCGTCTTGTCGGTGCAGAGCACCGTGACCGCGCCGAGCGTCTCGACCGCGGGCAACCGGCGCACGATCGCGCCGAGGCGCGCCATCCGCGTCGTGCCGAGCGCCAGCACGATGGTCGTGATGGCGGGCAACCCCTCGGGGATCACCGCGACCGCGAAGCTGACCGACTCGACCAGCACCCGGTGCCACGCGCGCCCGCGGACGATCGCCCCCCACGCGAAGAGGGCGGCGCTCGCGGCGAGGCAGAGCCAGAGGATCTGCCTGCCGAAGACCTGGAGGCGCTTCGCGAGGGGCGTGTCCTCAGGGGACGCGCCGGCGATGAGGGCTCCGATGTGACCGAACTCGGTACCCGGACCCGTGGCGACGACGATCGCGCGACCGCGGCCCCGGACGACGTTCGTGCCCATGAACGCCATCGTGGGGCGGTCACCGGTCGCTGCTCCCGCGTCGACCCGCGCCTCGGCGTCCTTCGCCACCGCCAGGCTCTCCCCGGTCAACGACGACTCGTCGAGCGCGAGCTCCGCGGCGTGGAAGAGTCGCGCGTCCGCCGCGACCACGTCGCCCGGCTCCAGCAGCAGGAGGTCTCCAGGGACGAGCTCCTCGGCCGGGATCGTCGCGATCGCGCCCTCGCGGAGCACGCGGGCGGACGGCGAGGTGGCGCGCTCCAGCGCGGCGAGCGCGTCGCCAGCCTTGCGCTCCTGAAAGAACCCGAGGGCTGCGTTCAGCACGACGATGAGCAGGATCGCCAGCGCGTCGCCGTAGCGCGCGGGCCACGTCGCCGCGCCCGCGTCACGCACGCCGACAACGGTCGCGACTACGGCCGCCGCGAGGAGCACGAGCACCAGGGGGCTCGTGAACTGCGCGACGAGTCGGGCGAGCGTCGACGGGCGCGGCGCCTCGGGCAGCCGGTTGCGGCCGTAGCGCTCCAGGCGCTCTCGCGATGCCTGCGCGCCGAGGCCGCGAGACAGATCCACATCAAGTTGCGACGCGACCTCCTGCGGAGGCTGCGCGTGCGGCGCCGAGGGAACGTTGGAGGTGGGCGAAGCCGGCGCGCTGGTGTCGAGCGTCGCGGTCGTCATGGCGAACGCTCCGCGGGCGCTGCGTCGATGGAGGGTGTCGCGTCCGTCTCCGCGGGCTCCTCCTTCGGGGCGTCGACCCGGAGCGCTCCGCGTCGCAGTTGCCAGCGGCGCCACATCGTGTAGATCGCCGGGAGCACCAGCAGCGTGAGCAGCATGCACGACCACATTCCCCCCACGACGGGGGCGGCCGTGCGGGCGGAGACGTCGGCGCCGACGCCCGACTCCCACATCAGCGGCAACAGCCCGAGCACCGTCGTGGCGACGGTCATCAGCAGCGGACGCACACGCATCGACGCCCCCTCGATGATGGCCGCGTCGATGTCGCCCGCGGACGGCGTCGGGATGCGCGCGAGCATCCGGTCGATGGCCTCGTCGAGGTAGACGATCATCACGGTGCCCGTCTCCGCCGCGACGCCGCCCACCGCGACGAGGCCGACCCACACCGCGGTCGAGAGGTTGTAGCCCCGCGCGGCCAGCAACAGGATGCTCCCCACGAACGCGAACGGCAGGCTCATCAACACGAGGGAGGTCTGCTGCCAGCCCCGCATCGACATGTGCAGCAGGATCACGATCAGCGCGAGCGTGATGGGGAGCACGTACCTCATGCGCTCCTCCATCTGCGTCATGAACTCGTACTGGCCCGTCCACACGACGCGGTAGCCCGTCGGCAGCGTGAGCCGCGACGCCACGCGGGCCTTCGCCTCCGTCACCCACCCCCCGAGGTCGCGCTGCGAGGTGTCCACGTCGACGAAGACGTAGCCGACGAGCACGCCGTCCTCGTCCTTGATCATCGGCGGCCCCTGCACGATCCGCACGTCCGCGAGCTGCCCCAGCGGAACGACGGCGCGCTGCATCGCCCTCCGCGCGGGGTCCTCCAGGGCCGCGTCGTTGTTGCCGCCGGCCATCGATCCGACCTGCGCGGCGGGCGCCGACGACCCCATCGAGCCCATTCCCCCGGAGCCCGTCCCGCCGCGCGCCGCCACCGCGGAGGCTGGCTGCATCCCTGTGGCGCTGCCGCCCGTCGCTTCGGACGATGCGACCGGCACGGGGATGCTGCGGATCGACTCCGGGGTCTGGCGGAAGTCCTGGGCGAGGCGGACGTTGACGCTGAAGCGCGCGCGGCCCGCGATCACCGTCGACACCGTCATCCCGCCGAGGGCGTTCTCGACCACGTCCTGGACGTTGCGCACCGTGAGCCCGTAGCGCGCGATCGCGGCGCGGTTGGGCGTGATGTCGAGGTACTCCCTCCCGGTCTGTCGTTCGGCGAAGACGCTGCGCGTACCGGGGATGTCGCGCAGCATGCCCTCGAGCTCGACGCACGTCCGCTCGATCTGCGCGAGGTCGGCGCCGAGCACCTTCACTCCGACCGGCGTGCGCACCCCCGTCGTGAGCATGTCGACGCGTGTGCGGATGGGCGGCGACACGGCCATCTGGTAGCCGGGCATCTGGAGCGCCGCCGAGAGGTCGCGCGAGAGCTCGTCGATCGTGCGCGCGCGAGG
>JBDHVF010000576.1:0-5661 GCA_039809605.1 Polyangiales bacterium
GTCTCGGGCGCGTCGGCGGCGAGCGGCGCGTCGAGCGCGGCGAGGAAGGCGCCCGCGTCGGCGAAGCGCTCGCCGGGCATCAATGACAGGGCGCGCGCGATCACGGGCTCCCACGGGCCCGCGTCGCGCCCGAGGCGCGCGGGGGTCGGGCGCTCGGTCGAGAGCACGGCGAGGTAGAGGGCCATGGCGTCGTCGCCCGGGTAGGGCGCGCGTGCGGTGAGGGCCTCGCAGAGCACGAGGGCGAGCGCGTGCACGTCGGTCCACGGCCCCGTGCGCGTGCCGCTGAGCTGCTCGGGCGCGGCGTACCGCAGCGAGAAGGCCGTCGTGTCGCTGCGGGTGCGCGTCTCGCCCGAGGGCGCGGGCTCGTCGGGGGCCATGCGCCTGGCGATGCCGAAGTCGACGAGCCGCGCGCCGGGCGCCGCCGCGGTGAGCATGACGTTCGACGGCTTCACGTCGCGGTGCGCGACCCCCGCGCGGTGCGCGTACGCGAGGGCTTCGAACACCGGGCGCAGCAGCGCGAGGCACGCCTCGGGCGAGGGGCGCTCCCCCTCGGGGCGGCGCGCGAGGAGCGACGCGAGCGTCTCGCCGTCGACCCACTCCAGGGCCATCCACGGCGCCTCGCGGCCGTCGGCGAGGGCGCAGCGCCCGCAGTCGAGCACGCGGACGATGGCGGGGTGCTCGAGCGTCGCCACCGTGCGCGCCTCGTGCAGAAACTCGTCGACGGCGCGCCCGCGGGCCTCGTCCGAGAGGTCGTCGGGCACCTTGAGCACCTTGAGGGCCACGGCGCGGTCGAGCGCCTCGTGGCGCGCGCGGTAGACCACCGCGAAGCCGCCCTCGGCCACGGCACGCTCGACGCGGTAGCGCCCGTCGAGGGCGCGCCCCACGAGCCCGTACGGATCGGTCGGCGCGGACACGGCGGCGATCACAACCACCCGACCGCGGGACGGTCAAGGCCACGTCGGACGTACGAATTGGACATCGACGTTCGAACCGTACGTCTCGCCGTGCGGGCGACGGCGCGCTCGGGCCCGTGCCCCGCGCGAAAACCCCGCGCCGCGCTGCGTGGCACGAGGGCTGCCATGGGGCCGCGGCATGAAGCGCTCGTACCTCTACCCGTTCATGCTCGCGCTCGCGGGCTGCGCCCCCGGCGCCTCGCTCGACACCACGTCCGACGAGGTCATCGCCGCCGACAACCCCTACACCACCCGGCAAGACGAGCCGCTCGCGCCGCTCGAGTACTACTCTCTCTCGGGCGCAACGGCCGTGTCGGGCTACGCGACGTTTCAACCCCTGCAGGGCACGACCCCCGCGAGCGTGCTCGGGCAGTACCGCAACGGCACCATGTTCACCGCGGGCTTCACCGAGAGCTCCTACGCCTCGGCGCTCGCCTCGGCCTCGGGCGCGCCGAGCTACGTGAGCCCAGCGCTCTCGACGCACCTCTCCGCGGCCTTCGGCGACGGCGAGAGGTTCCTCAACGACCCGGCCACGCAGGCGAGCACCAGCGAGCTCGCGTCGACGATCCACTCCGTGCTCGGCGTCACGGCGACGACGCCCACGGGCGGCAACCACGTGGGTGTGTTTCCGATCGAGGACGCGCGCTGGCAGTCGGGCTCCGCCGACGCGCTCACGACCACGAGCTACACCGCCCCGCAGCTCGCGGAGATGCGCATGCGCGGCGCGAAGCTCTACTGCGCCGCGCGCGCCCTCTACGCGCGACAGGGCGCCAGCCCGGGCTTTCAGGGCAGCGTGGACGTCACCTCGGTGACCCTCTTCGGCCGCACGATCCGACTGCTGGTGATGGAGCCCCGCGTCGTGATGGGCGCGCCGCGCCGCGAGACGGCCAACGCGGGCGCGACGCCCGACGGCGCGCAGGCCTTCGCGATCCCGTTCGAGCTCGGCGCGCGCTTCACGCCCATCGAGGGCATCGGCCTGCCCGCGCTCGCGGAGATGCGGCACCCGGTGGTCTACACCGCGGGCGAGAGCGAGGTCTCCACCGCGGCCGACCGTCGGAGCTTCCGCGTGGGCACGTACTCCACCAGCGTCTACACGCGCACGTACCGCACGCTCGTTCACGAAGACGCCGTCTCGTGGCAGGACCGCAGCCTCGGCTGGCGCAAGGACTACGTGATCGCCCGCATCGGCCCCTTCATCACGCTGCGCACGGGGCTCAACGCGACCCTCACGGCGGGCCAGTTGAACAGGCCCGGCGACGTGGGCGCCGCCCCCGACGCGCGCGTGCTCGACACGACCACGCCCGCGGACATGTGGACCGCCTACCCGACGGGCGTGCGCGACGGATCGCTCTTCACGCTGGGCGCCACGGGCTACCACGACGGCTTCTGGCGCTACGCGCCCTCGTACCGCAACGAGCTCGGGGTGACCTTCCCCGCGACGTGGGGGATCATGCGCGGCTCGACGCGCGACCTCGGCGTGCTCGTGAGCGCCACCAGCCCGGTCGAGACGCGCGTGCGCGAGGACAACGACCGCGTCGTCGAGTTCAGCACGAAGGCCAGCCTCACGGGCTCGCTCACGGCCGCGCTCGGCGTCAGCAGCGCGGGGCCCTTCACCTTCGACATCGAGGGCGCCACGGGCGTCACCGCGTCGATCGCCCAGAACCAGGTGCTCCGCGAGAGCGCGCAGGTCGAGGTCGTGGGCGGGAGCACGGTGCCCGTCACGGCGCTCACGATCCGCCCCCGCACGGTGCGCGACGTGACGATCGACCCCTTCTCGGTGGTCTTCAAGATCAGCTTCGAGGTCGACCTCGGGTGGCTCGGCTCGTACACCGTCACCTGGGAGAAGACCCTGCTCGACTTCGACCCCATCCACGTCGCCACCTCGACGACGCTCTGGAACGAGGACAGCGCGCTGCGCATCGGCGAGGGTTCGACCGCGCGCGACCCGCTGCTGCGGCCCGGCGCGCACTCGCACCTGCCCAACGAGGGCGCCGACCACGACGCCTTCTCGATGCCCGGCGCCTCGGGGGCGCCCGAGCGCTCGTGGGACGTCCTCTCGTGCCTCGCCGACGGGACGGAGCCCGCGGGCACTCCCCCCGCGTGCCGCCAGGGCCCCGTCATCGGCTCGACGCCCGCGGCGAACTTCTGCGTCTCCACGAACGTGCAGTTCCCGCTGTGCTCCACGGTCATCCCGTCGACGGCCACCGACCCGACCAGCGTGTGCTACCTCGCCATGCAGTCGGCGCTGTGCGGCAGCGGCTCGTATCAGTACGGCGCCGCGGTGAGCCGCATCGTCGACCCGTCGAACCTCACCACCGCGAACGCGATCCAGGCCATGGCGCAGGCGTGCGCGAGGGCGTGGCTCCCCGCCGACACGACCGCCGCCACGGCCCAGACGCGCGCGCAGGACCTCATCAACAGCAGGTTCACGTTCGGCGCGTGCGACGCCACCGCGCACATCTACGCGCCTGCCGACGGCATGACCGTCGGCGGCGGCAGCGCGCCGAGCGTCGCAGCCCGGCCCTGCAGCTAGGCCACGACCGACGGCCGCGCGCGGACGCGCCACGTGGCGAGCCACGGGGCGACGTCCTTCAGCGCGAACCGCAGCGTCCCGCGGGCCACGGGCACGCCGTCGGAGGCGCGCGACACCTCGGTCGCGAGCGTGGTCATGCCCGACACGAGCGACGCGAGGCCCACGCTCTTCTCGCCGTGCAGGAGGTAGTCGACCCCGTCGTCGCCCGCGAAGCGCAGGTCGTAGACGAGCGTCGCCGACCTGCGCAGCGGGCGCATCGTGAGGGTGCCGCGGCACGGCGCGCGGCGGGCGAGGCCCTCGATGGTGGCCGTGCCCTCGAGGTCGAGCACCGCGCCGTCGCGAAAGAGGTCGCGCAGCATCGAGCGCCCGTCGGCGGCGCACGCGCGCACGGTGAAGCTCGCGGCCACGTCGCGGCCCGTGGCGAGGAGCTCGCATCGGCCGCGCATGGTCTCGGTGAACTCCACCTGCGCGTCGTCGGGCAGGGCGGGGGGCGCGTGGCGGGCGGGGCGCGAGGCCGCCTCGACGCGGCGGGCGACGAAGGTGGCCGCGCGCTCGGACATGGCCATGATGGTCACCTGCGGGTTGACGCCGAGGGGGCCGTTGACGGCCGCGCCGTCGACCACGAAGAGCCCCGGCACGTCGTGGGTCTCGTGCGTGGGGCCGATGACCGAGCGGCCGGGGTCGGCGCCCATGCGGCAGGTGCCCAGGGGGTGAAAGCCCGCGAGGTCGAGCCGGTGGGCGGCGACGCGGTCCATCTCGCGCTCGAAGCGCTCGACGTCGTCGACCGAGCGGAAGCCCTCGACGCCGCGCACGCCCGTGAGCACCGCGCGCGCGCCGCCCGCGAGGAAGAGCCGCGCGAGCAGGGCGTGGCCGCGCAGCACCTTGCGCCGGTCGACGTCGTTCATGCGGTAGGTGAGCAGCGGCGCGCCCGAGGGGCCGCGCTGAACCCTGCCGCGCGAGCTCTCGGCGATCATGAAGCCGAAGCACGCCATGCGGTCGAAGCGCTCGACGAAGTCGGTCCACGCGGGGCCCACGGCGTGAAAGGTCGCCGCGGCGACGTCGACGGGCACGAAGGCGCCCTCGAAGCGGATGCCCTCGTGGGTGAACTGGTCGATGCCGTAGCCCTGGGGCACGCCCTCCCAGCCCGCGACGCGCTCGTCGAACTCGGCCCACGCGCTCGTGGCCGGGTGCACCGTGAGGTTCCGCCCCACCTGGCCCGAGCGGTTGGCGAGGCCCTGGCGCAGGAGCATCATGGGCGTGCCGATGGAGCCCGCGGCGAGCACCACGGCCTTGGCGAGCACGCGCACCTTCGCGTTGCGCCCTCCCCGCGCGCGCGCGACCACGCCGACGGCGCGGCCGCCCGCGAGCAGCACCTCGTCGACGCGGCAGTGGTGGGCGAGCACGGCGCCCGCGCGCAGGGCCATGGGCAGGTAGCTCACGTCGGTCGAGCGCTTGGCCGCGGTGGGGCAGCCGAAGCAGCACATGCCCTGGCCGTCGCACCCGGGGGCGTTGCGGGGCAGCGGGCCGTGCGACCATCCGAGCGCCTCGGCGCCGCGGGCCACCACGCGGGCGCACCCGCCGAGCGCCGACGCGGGCGTGACGCCCACCTCGAGCGCGGCCTCGACCTTCGCGTAGTAGGGCTCCATCGACGCGGGGTCGAAGTCGGTCAGGCCCTCTTCGAAGCGCCACCGGCGGAACACCTCGGGCGAGGGGCGCAGGCACGTGCCCGAGTTCACCGTGGTCGATCCGCCCACGGTGGAGCCCGTGGGCAGCGCGATGAACGCGTTGCCCACCAGCGCGCGCTGCTTGAGCATCGCGAGGCCGCGCTCCCACGCGCGCCCGCGGAACTCGTTGCGCCCGTAGTGCCCGCCCTCTTCGAGCACCACCACCGCGTGCCCCTCGGCCGCGAGGGCGCGCGCGAGGGGGGCGCCGCCCGCGCCGCTGCCGACGATCACCACGTCGGCCTCGACCGTCTCGCCGTCGCTCATCTCGCGCGCGTCGAGCATGCGCTCGCGCCACCGCGGCTGCTCCTCGTAGAGCGGCAGCGACGTGACGCCCGCGCCCGCGCCGAGCGCGTCGGGCAGGTCCGACGCGAGCACCTGCGCGAGCTTCACGGGCGCCGTCACCAGGCGCACCAGGCCGTGCGTGGCGACGCTGTCCGAGAGCCGCGCGAGC
>JBDHVF010000577.1:0-5660 GCA_039809605.1 Polyangiales bacterium
CGAAGCTCCGAACCCGCGGGCTGGAGGCCGATCGGGTGCGCCGCGGATGCGGTGCATCCGCGGCCAGGGTCCAGAGGTGCCGTGGGCGTGAGCGATCGCTTCGCTGCGACGTACCCGGTGCGTCGGAGCGCCGCTCTGACGGCCTCTCACGCCACCGACGACACCACCGCGTGCACGCCCTCGTCGCTGCGCAGCGTGACGTCGGCGCGCGCCGCGAGTGCCGCCGTGCGTCCGCGCGTGACGGTGACCACGCCGCCGTCGCCCACCACCTCGACGCGTCCGTCGACCACCGTGAGTGCGCGCAGCCGGCCGCTTGCGGTGAGCGCGAGCGAGCCGCGCCCGGCGAGGCGTGACACGTCGAGGTCGCGCGAGGCGATGGGCGCGCCCGAGGGGCCGCAGAGCCGGTCGAGGCGCATCGGCGAGGCGAGGTCCGCCGCGCCCGCGCGCACGCGCACGTCGAGAAGAAACGCGTCGCCGCGGGGGCGCGTCCAGTCGGTGACCGCGAGCGCGTGGTCGACGTGCAGCGCGCGCGGGGAGCCTTCGGGCGAGGCGTTTCCCTTCGCGTCGTAGCGGCGGTTCCAGTCCCAGTAGCGGTAGGTCACGCCCTTGCGGCCGGGGCGCACCACCTGGGGCTCGACCAGCGTCACGCCGCGCCCGATCGCGTGCGCCGTGCCCGCGTTCACCACGAAGAAATCACCCGGCGCCACGGACACGAACGCGAGCAGCTTCGACACGTCACCGCCGCGCTCGAGCGCTTCGCGCATGCGCTCGGGCGTCGCCCCCTCGGCGAGCCCGAGGTAGAGGCCCGCGCCCGGCGCGGCGTCGAGCACGTACCAGCTCTCGGGCTTGCCGCACTCGTCGGGCGCGAGGCCCGCGTAGTCGTCCGAGGGGTGGATCTGCACCGAGAGGTCGTCGGCCGCGTCGAGGAGCTTCACCAGCAGCGAGGTGTTGCCGCGCGCCGCCTCGTCGCCGAGCACGTACGCCGGGTCGCGCGCCGCGAGCTCGGCCAGCGACACGCCCTCGCCCTCGACGCGGCTCGGGAACTCGGGGCCCGCGGAGAGCTCCCACGACTCGCCCACGCGCATGGAGGGATCGAGCGCGAGCGCGCGCTTGTAGCGAGAGACGATGGCGGTGCCGCCCCACGGGGTGCGCGACGCGGGGGTGAAGTTGTCGGGGGCGAGGAGCCAGGCGTGCATCACGGACCTCAGATGCGCAGGACGAGCTCGGCGACGGCGCCTTGAAAGAGCGGCACGTCGCGGCAGACGCCGCCCGAGCACACGCGCCCGCCGGGGGTCATGCCGCCGAAGACCCGCACGAAGTTGCTGACGGAGAAGTTCCACCGCACCTCGGCCGAGGGGTAGAGCGTCGGCAGGCGCGGGTCGACCGCGGGGTTGGTCGGGTCGGGCGCGCGACCCCAGGCCGACACGCCCGCGCCGCCACCGAGGTTGTCGCCGAAGAGCGGTCGCGCGCCGGGCGGGCGGCTGGTGTTGTCCCAGCGCAGGGTGGCGGTGACGACCAGCGGCAGGCCGTGCGACCACGAGAGCGAGACGCCGCCGCGCACGCCCGCGACGAGCTCGGCCGCGTCGAAGCCCGTGATCCGGTCGAACACGTAGTTGCGCTCGAAGCGGTTGTCGACGCGCAGCTCGAGCGAGTCGTTGGCGCCCACGGGAAAGGCCACGTCGAGGTCGGCCTGCACCGACTCGTGCTTGATGTCACCCGCGTGGAACTCGGGCTCCACGCCGCCCTGCGAGGGCGCGGTGCCCGCGTGGAACTCCCTGCGGTAGCCCACCGTCGCGATGAGGTTGTAGTCGCCGCGCGACACGCGCGTGACGCCGCCGCCGCCCATTCCACCGCTCGCGATGCTCGCGCCGCCCGGCGCCGCCGCCGCGGCCGACGACTGGTTGGCGCCGCTCTGACCGCTCGGCCCGCCGGGCTGCACCACGGGGCGCGAGCGGCGGCGCACGGCGAAGTACGTGTGCGTGGTGACGTAGCCGTTGACGGCGTCCCACGGGTCGACGAGGGCGCCCGACTCGTCGAAGTGGTCGCTCCACCCGTAGAGCACCGAGTTCAGCGTGAGGATCCACGGCGACGACGCGAACGCGTAGTCGACGCGCACGCGCGCGCCGCGGGTGTTGGCGTTGGTGAAGATGCGCTGGTCGTCGCGCTCGAGCGACGGGGCCGTGGAGTAGATCCTCGCCACGTCGCGCGGCGCGCTCCCCCCGAGCTGCGAGGGGGCGACGAGGTAGTTGGTGTAGTCCTTCCACTCGGCGAGGAGCGTCCATCGGCCGGTGATGAGCTGCGCGGCCGCGTACACGCCGCGGCCCCAGGTGTAGCGCTGCGCGAAGGTCTCGTTGCCGCCGCGGTCGGTCTGAAAGCGCGAGCGTATCTCGCGCCGCAGCGCGTTGGCCTCGCCGTAGAGCGTGAGGTTGCCGTCGAGCAGCGACGGGAAGTCGAAGCGCACGCCCGCGACGTCGACGCGGTCCTGGCGGTTGACGCTGGGGTCGCGTTCGAAGTCGGCGTGCACGGCGTGGCCCGAGACCTCGAGGTCTCCGTCGCGGCCCGCGCGCGCCGAGAGCGACGCGCCCGCGAGCAGGTCGTCGGGGTCGGGGAAGATCGCCAGCGAGATGGGGTCGAGGTTCTGCGGGTTGGCGAGGCCCCCGAACGCGCGCACCGTGAGCCGGTCGTGCTCGAGCTCGAAGCGCCCTCCGCGAAGGGTCGTGTCGAGCCCGATGGGGTCGACCTTGCGGAACGCGAGCGCGAGCCCGCGGCCGAAGACCTGGTAGTAGTCGCCCGCTTCGACGGTGATGTCCCCGCGCTGGTAGCGCAGGTTGACGCGCTCGGGGCGCCAGTTCGAGCGCAGGTAGCAGAGCTCCGACGACGAGCCCGTGCACGACGTGTCGTGGTTGAAGGGCGAGAAGCCGTCGAGGCGGGAGTAGAGCCGCCACGGCGCCGCCTGCACCGCGATGTCGAGCCGCTCGGTGAACGAGCCGAACTCGTCGTCGTGCACGTTGCGGTCGAAGTTGAGGTGCCGGTACCTGAAGATCGACGTGTTCGTGAACGAGAACGACGTCGGGCCGAGGCCCGGCAGGCGCAAGACGAGGCCCTCGGCGCGCGCGGCCGCGGGGGCCGAGAGCGCGGCGAGCACGGCGGCGAGCGCGGCGGTGCGGAGGCGAGACGCGCCGTGGGGCACGTGGCGGTGCTTCCTACGAGGGGGTGGCGGTTACTGGGTGCAGGTGTCGGGGTTGGCGAGCACGTCGTCGAGCGCGCCCTTGATGGCCGTGAGGCCCGTCTCGGTGCCGTACGCGCGGTAGCGGATGCGGCCCTGGCGGTCGACGATGATGTTGCCGGGGAAGGCGAGGCCCGGGTAGTACGGGCTCAGGAGCTGCTGCGGGTCCATCAGCTCGGGGATGTTGAGGTGGTAGCGGCTGCGCCACGTGTTGCAGAACGAGCCCGTGATCGCCGTGCGGTCGGGGTTCTGCACGAGCACCTGCACGATGCGAACGCCGCGGTCGCGGTACGGCCCGAGCTCGCGCTCGATCTGGCCCGCCTCGTTCTGGCAGGGCACGCACCAGCCCGCGCCGATGATCACCACCGTGGCGGCCGCGTCGTAGAAGTCGTCCTGGTCGAAGCGCCACGCCTCGCCGTCGCAGTTGTTGAGCGTGAAGGGCTCGAAGCGCGCGCAGATGCGCGAGCCGTAGGGCCCCGCGGGGTACGTGCGCGCGGGCGTCGACACGTCGCTGGGCGCGGGCGCGTCGGGCGTGACGGCGGCGTCGGGCGTGACGGCGGCGTCGGGGCCCGTGCTCGATGGGCCGGTTCCACCATCGGAGCCACAGCCCGTGAGCGCGAGCGCGGCGAAGGTCAGCGTAGCGACGACGGATCTCATCTGCGTGTCTCCTCGTGAGCGGAGGTCATGAAGTGGGAATGGCGGGCCGAGACTACACCCTCTCGCGAGCCCCGCGCGAGGCCCTCAGGGGGTCATCGCCATCTCGGGGACGCACGACCCCGTGCCGTTGGAGTTGCGCCGGCAGGTGAGGCCCGAGGGGCAGGGGGTGGCGGTGTTCATGCAGTTCACCGGCACGCAGAAGCCGTTGGAGAAGCGCCGCGTGTTGGTCGCCGAGAGCTGCACGGTCTTCTGGCACATGTACCCGTCGGACTGGCGGCAGTCGGTGTTCGACTGGCACTCCTGGTAGCAGGTGCCGAGGTCGCCGCGCGCCAGCGAGCCGTTGAACGCGAGGCAGAGGCCCCCCATGGGGCACGAGGCCTGCGGCAGCGCCACGGTCATGCCCGCCGGGCCCCAGAAGGTGCTGCTGTTGAAGCCCGCGGGCAGGATGCACCGCGAGACGCAGTACCCGCCGTTCCACCCGGTGTAGAAGCGGTTTCCGCGCGAGTCGGGGGTCCAGTCGGGCTGGCAGAGGGTCGAGCGGCACTGCATCTCGGGCGGGGGCGTGGGCGCGCCCATGCGCGTCTCGGGCTGGCACGTCTGGCCGAGCGTGCGGCCGACGGGCGTCGAGCCCATCGCGCGGCAGCGTCCCGAGTCGTGGTCGCACACCGTGCCGTCGACGCAGCTCTCGTCGGTGCACACGGGGATGCACGCGCTCACCTGGTTGAGCTGACCCGAGTTGTACGTGCGGCAGGTGTAGCCCGGGCGCTCGCAGTCGATGCCGTTGGCGCAGACGCGCTGGCACATGCGCGGCGCGCTGCCCACCGCGGGCGCGCACCAGCCGTCGACCGGCGTCGAGCCGTCGGTGGGGATCAGCACGCAGTCCTCGTCGGAGGTGCACGTGCGGTTGCACTCGCCGCCGGGGAAGCCCGTCGCGGCCTCGGTGCGGCACGTGAGGCCCTCGGCGCACTCGGTGTCTGCGCGGCACGGGCCGTAGATGATGGACATCTGCGCGGGCCGGTCGGGCGCGACGTCGACCGCGGCCTCGGAGGCGTCCGCGGGGGCCGTGTCGACCGGCGCGTCGGGCGTGCCCGAGTCCGCGGGGGTGTTCGTCTCGCTGCCGCACCCGGCGAGCGAGGCGAGCAGCAGGGCCGAACCGAGGGAGCTCGAAAGGATGGGCGCAAAGCGAGCGACGTGCATGGCGGCAGCGGTTCCAGTATCTCAGTCGCGCGCGGGTCGCAACGGGGCGGCGACGATTGGCGTCGCTTCTCGCCGGGGCTCTCAATAAGAGCCGCGCGTGATACGTAGAGGGCGCCATGAAGCACCGCGCGCTGCCCATCGCCCTCGCCCTCTCGGTCGCGCTCTCGTCGGGCGCGGCCCTCGCCTCACCCGGAACCGCCGCGCAGGAGTTCACCCTGCCCGCCGCGCCCGGCGCGAACTTTCGCGGGCGCTTTCGCCTCGCGGATCACCTCAACCACCGCCCCATCGTGGTGCTCTTCTGGGCCACGTGGTGCCAGCCCTGCCTGCAGGAGCTCCCGGTGTACCAGGCGCTCTACCAGCGCTACGGCGGCCGGCTCATGGTCGTGGGCATCTCGATGGACGGCCCCGACACCGTCTCCGAAGCGGGCGCGACCGCGCGCCGCATGGGCATCACCTTTCCGATCGTGACCGACCTCGAGACGCAGGTCGTGTCGGTCTACAACACCCGCCGCGCCGCGCCCTTCTCGGTGTGGATCGACCGCACGGGCATCATCACCCGCGAGCGCGAGGGCTTCTCGAT
>JBDHVF010000578.1:0-5646 GCA_039809605.1 Polyangiales bacterium
CGGCCTCTCGCACGAACGCGGCGGCGACCTCGGCCTCGGGCGCGCGCTCGGCGCGGGCGCGGGCGTTCACGCGCGCCATCGTCTCGGTCGAGATGCGCCCCGCGAGCGCCTCGAGCGCGGCGACCACGTGGGGCGCGCGGCGCGCGAGGTCGGCGCGGTAGAGCCACACCGCGCGGTAGGGCGGGAAGTGGCGCAGGTCGTCGTCGAGCACGCGGAGGCCGTTGGCGGCCACCTCGGCGTCGGTGGTGTACACGTCGGTGGCCGCGATGGCGCCCGAGGCGAGCGCGGCGTAGGCGAGCTCGTGCTGCAGGCCGCGCACGTCGGTCTGCGGCAGGCCGTAGCGCGCGCGCAGCCCCGGCCACCCCTCGGCCCGCTGGAGGAACTCGTGCGAGAACCCGAAGGCCAGCGACGGGTGCGCGCGCAGGTCGGAGATGCGGTGGAGCCCGAGTCGCTCCGCGAGGTCGCGGCGCACGCCGAGGGCGTAGGTGTCGTCGAAGCCGAGGTCGGCCGACATCACCACGCCGCGAGAGGCCACGGCCCGGCGCAGCGCGGCCTCGTCTCCGGGCGCGACGCGGCCCGCGAGGAGCTCCGACGCGACGGTGCCGGTGTACTCGGGGTAGACGTCGATCTCGCCCGCGACGAGGGCGTTCCACAGGACGCGCGTGCCGCCGAGGGCGCGGCGGTGCTCGACGGCGGCGCCCGCGCGGCGCGCCACGCCCGCGGCGACCTCGCCGAGGATCACGCTCTCGACGAAGGCCTTGGAGCCCACGCGCACCCCGCGCCGCGGGCGCGCGCAGCCGAGCGCCGTGAAGAGCGCGAGGGCGAGCGCGAGGCGGGTCACTCCCACGCCCCCAGGAAGCGCGTGACGAAGGGGTCGGCGGGCGCGCGGGCGAGCTCGTCGACCGGGCCTCGCTGCACGACGCGCCCGTCGCGCATGAGGGCCACCTCGTCGCCGAGCACCCGCGCCTCGCGCAGGTCGTGGGTGACCATGAGCACCGTGCGTCCGAGCGCGCGGAACACCTCGCGCAGGTCGCGCTGAAGGTCGGCGCGCACCAGCGGGTCGAGCGCGCCGAGGGGCTCGTCGAGCAGCACCACCTCGGGGTCGAGCATGAGCGCGCGCATCAGGCCCACGCGCTGGCGCTGTCCCCCCGAGAGCTCCGAGGGGTAGCGGTCGAGCGCGCCGTCGGGCAGGCGCACGAGCGCGGCGAGCTCGGCGAGGCGCGCGCGCACCTTCGCGTCGGGCCACCCCAGGTGCCGCGCCATGAGGGCCGCGTTCTCGCCCGCGCGCAGGTGCGGGAAGAGCCCTCCCTCTTGAATCACGTAGCCCATGCGCAGCCGCAGCGCGCGCACCGTGGAGGGCCCGAGCGTCACGCCGCCCACGCGCACCTCGCCCGCGTCGGGCGCCACGAGGCCCACCACCACGCGCAAGAGCGTGCTCTTGCCGCAGCCGCTCGGCCCGAGCAGCACCAGGGTGCGCGAGGGATCGACGCGCAGGTCCGTCGGCGCGAGCGCTTCGAGCGCGCCGTATCGTTTCGCCACGCCGCGGATTTCGAGGGCGACCGCCACGCGCGCGAGTGTACGCTCGCGCCGCGTTTCCGGCGCATCGGCCGCGGCGTAGACGGAGGGACCATGGACGAAGACCTGGATCTCGTGGTGATCGGTGCGGGCAACGCCGGCCTCGCGGCGGCGGGCGCGGCGCGCGCGGCGGGCTGGCGCGTGGCCGTCGTCGAGGCGCGCGACGTGGGTGGCACCTGCCCCCTGCGCGGGTGCGTGCCCAAGAAGGTGCTCGTGGCCGCGGCCGAGGCGCTCGACGCGGTCTCGCGCGCGGGCGAGCACGGCGTCCGCGTGGGCCCCGCGGCGCTCGACTGGGGCGCCCTCATGGCGCGCAAGACGTCGTTCGTGAAGGGCGTGCCCGAGGACTTCAAACGCTCCCTCGCGTCGAGGGGCATCGAGCTGGTGCGAGGCCGCGCGCGCTTCGTCGCGCCCGACGCCGTCGACGTGGGCGGGCGGCGCGTGACGGCGCGGCGCTTCGTGGTCGCCACGGGGTCGAAGCCGCGCGCGCTCGGGCTGCCCGGCGAGGCGCTCATGCTCACGAGCGACGGCTTTCTCGAGATGCCGCGGCGGCCCGAGCGGGCGGTGTTCATCGGCGGCGGGGTCATCTCGATGGAGTTCGCCCACGTGCTCGCGCGCGCGGGCTCGCGGGTCACCGTGATCGAGCTCGCGCCGCGGGTGCTGCCTCAGTTCGACGAGGCGCTCGTGGCCGACCTCGTGCGCGTGGGCGCGTCGGTGGGCATCGAGACGCTCGCCGGGGCGAAGACCCTGGGCGTCGAGCGCCGCGGCGACGGGCTCGCGGTGCGCGTCGAGGCGGGCGGCGCCGAGCGGGTGATCGAGGCCGACGAGGTGATCAACGCCGTCGGGCGCGCGCCCGACCTCGACGGCCTCGACCTCGCGGCCGCGGGCGTGACGCTCGAGCGCGGGCGCCCCGCGCTCGACGAGGCGATGCGCAGCAGAGAGAACCCCAGGGTCTACTTCGCGGGCGACGCGCTGCCGGGCACCCCCCAGCTCTCGCCCGTGGCGACGTGGGAGGGGCAGGCCGTGGGGCACAACCTCCTGCACGAGGGCGCGCCGAGGGCCCTGCGCTACGACGCCGTGCCCGCGTGCGTGTACACGATCCCCACGCTGGCGACGGTGGGCGACCACGAGGCCGCGGCGCGCGCGAAGGGCGTCGACGTCGAGGTGCTCGACCGGGACATGGGCTCGTGGCGCTCGACGCGCACCTACGCCGAGCGGGCGGCGCGCTCGCGCGTGGTGGTCGAGCGGGGCACCGGGCGCGTCGTGGGCGCGTCGGTGCTGGGCCACGGCGCGGCGGAGATCATCCACGTGTTCGCGCTGGCGATCGCGCACGGGATCACCGTCGACGGGCTCAAATCGACGGTCTTCGCGTACCCGACCTTCGCGTCGGACATCCGATACATGGTGTGACCGTGATCGAGACCGACGACCTCATGGCGCGCTACCGGCGCACGCGCGCGGCCACGGCGGCGCTCGCGGCGCGCCTCGCGCCCGACGACCAGCTCGCGCAGTCGATGCCCGACGCGTCGCCGACCAAGTGGCACCTCGCGCACACGACGTGGTTCTTCGAGCGCATGGTGCTCGCCGCGCTCGACCCCGCGTACGAGCCCGTGCACCCGCGGTACGAGTTCCTCTTCAACTCGTACTACGAGGCCGTGGGGCCGCGGCAGCCGAGGCCCGAGCGGTCGCTCATCACGCGCCCGACGCTCGTCGAGGTGGGCCAGTACCGCCGCGCCGTCGACGCGCGCATGGAGGCCGCCATCCCGCGATTGACGCCCGCGCTGCGCGCCGTCGCGCGCCTCGGCTGCGAGCACGAGGAGCAGCACCAGGAGCTCGTGCTCACCGACGCGCGCCACGCGCTCTTCACGAGCCCGCTGCGCCCCGCGTACCTCGCGCCGGGCCCCGCGACGCCTCGCCGCGAGGCGCCGGCGCTCGACTGGGTGTCGCACGAGGGCGGGGTCGTCGAGGTGGGCCACGCGGGCGGCGGGTTCGCGTTCGACAACGAGGGGCCACGGCACCGCGTGTGGCTCGACCCCTTCGCGCTCGCCACGCGCTGCGTGACCAACGGCGAGTGGGAGGGCTTCATCGACGACGGGGGCTACCGCGACCCGTCGCTGTGGCTCTCCGACGGCTGGGCCGCGGCGCAGGCGGGCGGTTGGGAGGCGCCGCTCTACTGGGGCCACGAGGGGGGCCGCCGCGTGGAGTTCACGCTGCGCGGCACGCGTCAGCTCGACCCCGACGCGCCCGTGTGCGCGGTGAGCTACTACGAAGCCGACGCGTACGCGCGCTGGGCGTCGCGCCACGTCGACGGCGCGCGGCTGCCCACCGAGGCCGAGTGGGAGGCGCTCGCGGCGGCGATGCCCGTCGAAGGCAACTTCGTCGAGCGCGGCGCGTACGAGCCCGAGGCCGCGGGCGCGGGGCTCTCGCAGCTCTTCGGCGACGTGTGGGAGTGGACCGCGAGCCCCTACGTCGCGTACCCGCGGTTCAAGCCCCTCGCGGGCGCGCTCGGCGAGTACAACGGCAAGTTCATGTGCAACCAGATGGTGCTGCGCGGGGGGTCGTGCCTGTCGCCGCGCGGCCACCTCAGGGCGACGTACCGAAACTTCTTCGCGCCCGGCGCGCGCTGGCAGATGTCCGGCGTGCGCCTCGCGCGCTGGACCTGACAGGAGAGCGAATGAGCGCCGAGCCCACGCCCCCCGACCCCCGCGCGGCCGCGCCCGACGAGTTTCTGCGCGACGTGCTCCAGGGCCTCTCGCGCCGGCCGCGCGCGCTGCCGTGCAAGCACTTCTACGACAAGGCCGGCTCGCTGCTCTTCGACCGCATCTGCGAGCTGCCCGAGTACTACCTCACGCGCGCCGAGACGGCGCTGCTCGACGCGCACGTCGACGAGATCGTCGGCGCGGTGGGGCCGCGCGCGGTGCTCGTCGAGTTCGGCAGCGGCAGCTCGGTCAAGACGCGCATGCTGCTCGACCGCCTGCCCGACCTCGCGCGCTACGTGCCCGTCGACATCTCGGCCGAGCACCTCTACGACACCGCCGCGGCGCTGCGCGCGCGCTACCGCGGGCTCTCGGTCGAGCCCGTGGTGGCCGACTACGCGCACCCCCTGCCCGACCTCGGCGCCCTCACCCGCGCGCCCGACGGGGGGCGCACCACGGTGTTCTTCCCCGGGTCGAGCGTGGGCAACTTCGAGCCGGGCGAGGCCGTGGCGCTGCTCTCGCGCATGGCGCGCGTCGCGGGCCCCGGCGGCGCGCTGCTCGTGGGCGCCGACGTGGGCCGCGACGCGGGCGAGGTGCGCGCGGCCTACGACGACGCGCAGGGCGTGACGGCGGCGTTCAACCTCAACCTCCTGGCGCGCATCGACCGCGAGCTCGGCGGCACCTTCGCGCTCGACCGCTGGCGCCACGAGGCCGAGTGGCAGGCGGGCGAGCGGCGCGTCGAGATGCGCCTCGTGAGCCTCGCGGCGCAGACGGTGACCGTGGCGGGCCGCGCGTTTCGCTTCGACGAGGGCGAGCGCGTCGTGACCGAGCACTGCTACAAGTACGACGTCGAGCGCTTTCGCGAGATGGCGCGGCGCGCGGGCCTGACGCCGGCCCGGTGCTGGCTCGACCCGAGCGGGCGCATGGCGATGCACGAGCTCCTCGTGCGCGGAGGGTGACCATGGCGAAGGCGACGTGGAAGGGCGCGGTGCTCGCCGAGAGCGACCGCTACGAGGTGGTGGAGGGCAACGTGTACTTTCCGCCCGACAGCGTGCGGCGAGAGCACCTGCGCGAGAGCGCGACCCACACCGTGTGCCCGTGGAAGGGCACCGCGAGCTATTACAACGTCGTGGTGGGCGACGAGGTGAACGCCGACGCCGCGTGGTACTACCCGCAGCCGAAGGACGCCGCGAAGAACATCGCCGACCACGTGGCCTTCTGGCGAGGGGTGACCGTCACGCGGTAGGGCGTCGGGCCCCACGGCGCTTGGGGGCCGCACGCGGGGTGCGAGGGTGGGCCCCACCGCGCGTGGGAGCCGCACGCGGGCGCCGCAGGCAGGTTCCTCCGCGCGTGGGAGCCGCGCGCGGGCGCCGAGGGT
>JBDHVF010000579.1:0-5642 GCA_039809605.1 Polyangiales bacterium
AAACCGAGCCCATGGCGCTACGCCGAACCCCGGGCACAAGCGTGACGCGCTGAAACCGAGCCCATGGACCGACCGCGAACCCCGGGCACAGGCGGCCCGACGCGGGAGCACGGACGTGAGGTTGGCCCGGTCCCGCGCGCGGCGCTTCGTGTACCATCGCGTGTCATGCCACCCGCCGCGCGACTGACCGACCACCACACGTGCCCGCACGTCGGCGGGCCCATCGTCCCCGCGTGCGAGCCGAAGGTGCTCATCGGCAACCGGCCCGCGGCGAGGCGCAACGACAAGGGAACCTGCAAGGCCGCCCACGACGCCATCGCGCAGGGGGAGCCCTCGGTGATCATCTCGGGCGAGCAGGCCGCGCGCATCGGCGACCCCACGAAGCACGGCGGCCGCGTGGTGCAGGGGGAGCCCACGGTGCTCATCGGCCACAACAGCGCCACCGAGTGCCTCAAGAACGCCGCGAAGAACCGCGCCGCGTTCGTGAAGAACAGCGACGCCCAGGAGCAGAAGAAGCCCGGCGCGAAGGACAAGGGCGGCCGCGCCATGGACGTGCAGGGCGCCGTCGACCACCTCGACGCCAACGCCCACGACACCTCGCAGCACCGCTGCGCCGCGTACGTGCGCGAAGCCATCGCCGAGGGAGGCGGCACCGACATCGGCCGCACCAACTATGCGAGGGACTACGGCCCGCTGCTCGAACGCCACGGGTTCACCCCCGTCGCGAGCGAGTCGTCGATCGACAGCTACACCCCGCAGGCGGGCGACGTGGCAGTGTTTCAACCCGGCGACGGCACGTCGAGCGCGGGCCACATGCAGATGTACGACGGCCGCCGCTGGGTCTCGGACTTTCGCCAGAACAGCTTCTACCCGGGCCGCGGCTACCGATCGTCGAGCGTGCAGGTGTACCGCCCGTGAGCGTCCGCGCGCTCGTGCTCACCGTGCTCAACGGCCCCGACGCAGGGCGCTCGTTCACCATCACCGAGGGCGCCCCCCGCCGCATCGGAGGCTCGTTCGCGGCCGACGATGCCATCACGGGCGACGCGGCCATCGCGCCCGTGCACGTGGCCGTGCGGTGGGAGGACGGCGTGCCTCGCGTGCGCGCGCTCCAGAGCGCGTTCGGCACGTGGCTCAACGGGCAGGCAGCGAGCGACGAGCCCCTTCGCGACGGCGATGACCTGTGCCTCGGCACCACGCACCTGCGCGCGAAGATCATCGCGCCCATCGTTATCGAGCGCCGCCGCCCCACGACGCCGAAGGAGGCCGCCCTCGACGTGCTGCGCACCACACCGGGACGGCTCTTCGCGGTGCTCGACGCCGCGCGCGACGAGCGGGTGCGCGAGCTCATGCGCCTCAACAGCTACCGCAAGTCGTGCCTCTACGACGGCTGGGGCGAGGACGTCTTCGGCGAGGCCGCCCCGTGGCTCGTGCAGCTCTGGAAGACCGGCCGCTTCGTCGAGCAGCTCGTGGACGAAGGTCTCGGCAAGGCGTGGGGCGTCTTCCTCACGAGCCGCGCGCCCTATCAAGAGGTGCGGCGTCAGTGCCGGCGGCTCCTGCAGGTCAACGTCGAGGGTCAGGGCAAGATGCTCTTCCGGTGGTACGACCCGGGCGTGCTCGCGTCGGTCTACCCCCACATGGAGCGCTCGCAGCTCCACGGCGCGGTCGTCGACGCGTGGATCGTCGAGAACCGCGAGGGCGACGAGCTCGTCACGCTGCGCTGACCGTCACTCGTCGGGGTTGGCCCGGTAGAACTCGAGCAGCGGCTTGTGCTGCTGCGTGTACCAGCTCGCGCTCTGGCAGATGGTCGTGGGCCCCTGCTGCTTGGGGAAGGCCCTGTGCATCGCCGCGTCGAACTGCGTGTTGAGCGGCGTGTCGCGGATCGCGCAGTACCCGGCTTTGCCCTCGGCGAACATGTACGCGACCATGAGGTTGGGGTTCACGTGGCGCTTGCCGCCCTTGCGCTTCGACACCTTCTGCCAGTTGCGCAGGGGGTTGCCGGCGTCGGGCACCGTGTACGAGAAGTCGAGGTGCGAGTAGGGCTTGAGCACCTCGTAGAGGTCGAGCATGTCGCCCGTCGAGAGGCGCTGACAGCCCGCCGTCGAGCGCAGCTCGGTCCACTTGCCGCGGCGGTCGCGCGAGAGGTGGCTGTGCTTGGTCGGGTAGGGGTCGGTCTTCGCGCTCGCGTCGATGGCCTTGTACTCCTTGCCGCAGTGAAAGCGCACCAGGGTGTCCTTCGCGTTGCCCCAGCCCTTGTAGACCCGGAGCCTCGGCGCGAGGCCGTAGTCGGTCTTCGAATCGTAGGTCCACAAGCCCTCGCCCGTGACCTTCGGGGTCTCCTCCCACGTGGGCAGGCTCCACTTGTCGTTGCCCGGCGTGATGTCGGCGCCCTTCGAGCCCATGTCGAAGTTCAGACAGAACGCCGTGTAGATCTGCTCGGCGCCCTCGCGCTTCGCCGCGCCCTTCACCACGTCCTCCTTCGGAGCCTTGGTCTTCGCGAGCTGCTGCACCTTCTTCGACTTCTCCTCGAGGTTCTTGCCCGTGATGGTCTCGCCCCAGAGGTCCTCGGGCTTCACCGCCACGCGGTAGAACGTGAGGTTCGACAGGTGCAGCGCGTGGCCGTAGCGGTCCGTGGCGCCGGTGTTGGCGCCGCCCGGCATCGCGTAGTCGAGCTTGATGTAGATCAGCTCGACCTCGGTGACCTTCTCGCAGTCCTCGCAGCGGTGGCCGCTCTCCTCCGCGGCCTGCGCCGCGCCCGCGGGGACGGTCGTCGTGCCTTGCGCCATGACGTGCCCCTCAGCGCCCGACCATCGCCGCGATGCCCGCGCGGTGCGCGTCGCGCGCCGCCGACCCCGAGCCGTCGAACACGGCCACGCCCTGAGGCCCCGCCTCCGACGGAGCCCTCACCCTCGCGACCTCGGAGCGCACCAGCACGTTCGACGATCGACGCAGCGCGGCCTGCGCCACCGCGGGGTTCTCTCGCTCGAGGTCCCTCCACTGCGGGCTCTGCTGCAGCGCCCCTCGCATCGCGTTGGCGCCGCGGAGCCCGCGCGTCACGGCCTGCTGCACGGTGCGCTGCGCCGCGCCGAGGGCGGCTCCCATGACGGGGTTGTCGTTGGCGCCGAGCGACTGGCCGAGCGCGCCGAAGCCCTGCGAGAGGCTCTGCCCGGCGGCCCCGAGCGCCTGTCCGAGAGCAGCATTGGCGACGTTGCCGAGGTCGGGCGCGTGGCCCGACATGGCCGCGCCGAGGGCGGCCTGCATCGCGCCTCCGCCCGCGCGCTTGAGCGCGTTGGCGACCTGCGGCGGCAGCGACGACACCGCGGCCCTGAACGCGCGGAGCATCTTCTCCGCGGGGTCGGTCTTGGTCTTGTCGCTCGACGTGGGAGAGCCCGCCGACTGGTCGCAGTTGATCTTCACCAGGCCCCCGCGGATGTCGACGAGCTTCGAGCCGAAGACGTTGACCGTGGTCGACGTGACGGTGACCGACGCGGGGGTCATGTCGACGCGCGACCCGCCGCACACGAGCGAGAGGGTGTCGTCGGCGGTGAGCAGGTAGTTGTGGTCGACGTGCATCGAGTGGCCGCTGACGCCGTGCACCTCGACGTCCTGGTTGCCCTGCACCTCCTTGGCCTCGTTGCCCTGCACGCGGGTCACGCGGTCGAAGGTGATGGAGTTGCGCTCGTGGCCCTCGACGGTCTTGGTGCGGTTGCGCAGCACGGTGATGGTCTGGTCGTTCTTGACCAGCACGTCGTGGTTGCGCTCGGCCTGCATGTAGACCTGCTCCTCGCCCGCGGCGTCTTCGAAGCGCAGCTCGTTGTAGCCGCCCGTGGTGGGAGAGCTGTTGGTCTTGATGGTGCTCTTGGTCTTCTCGCGCGGCAGCGGGTACGGCGTGTTGTTCTCGCCGTTGTAGACGCAGCCCGTGATGAGCGGCTTGTCGGGGTCGCCTTCGAGAAAGGTCACCACGACCTCCATCCCGATGCGCGGGATGAACACGAAGCCCCACCCCGGCCCCGACCAGTTCTGAGAGACGCGGATCCAGCACGAGCTGCGCTCGTCCTCGTGGCCGAGGCGGTCCCAGTGGAACTGCACCTTCACGCGGCCGTGGAAGTCGGTGTGGATCTCCTCGCCCGCGGGCCCGGTGACCCTCGCGGTCTGCGATCCGTGCACCAGCGGCCGCGGCGTGACCCTGGCCGCGCGAAAGGGCACGGTGGCGGGGATGCACACGAAGCGGTTCTGGTAGCGCTGCGAGACGGTCTCGTCGTCGAGGCGCATGCCCGCGTCGCGCAGCGAGCGCAGGAGGTGCTCGGCGTTGCGGAGCTCCTCGGGCACGGCGGTGAAGGCCTGCGCGCGGTGCTCGACGCGGGTGATGAGGTGCTTCACGTCGAGCTCGGGGCGCATGTGCCCGCGCAGGGTGAAGGTGCGCCCCGGCTCGAAGCCCGTGACGTTGCCCGCGCCCGCGCCCGTGCGCCCCGGCACCTGCTGCGCCTCGTGGCGCACGCGCGCCTGCCGCGAGCCGTCGTGCATGGGGTACGCGTGCGTCTCGTCGTCGTACTCGTAGAGCGTCTTGCGCGAGGGGTAGTCGTAGATGGGCCGCAATCCCCCGCCGTTGGGGAACGACGGCGTCATGTCGATGGTCGCGCGCGGACGGGTGAAGTCGTAGTCGCGGATGGTCATCGACGTGGGCCGCAGCTCGGCGCCCGCTTCGAACCACCGCAGGGTCTCGGTCGTGGCGAGGTGCATGCCTTCGTCGAGCACGTCGACGGCGTCGCCGAGCGTGGTGAGCGGCGCCGCGGGCCACATGGGCGTGTCATCGACGAGCACCAGCGCCTCGCCCCCCTCGCCCGTGTGCCTGAAGTGAAACGGAATGCCCTCCTCTTGAAGGAGCCGCAGCACGAAATCGAGGTCGGTCTCGCGGTACTGCACGCAGTACTCGCGCGGCGCGAGGTTCGAGAGCCCCGCGGGGGTCACCAGCTCGCCGTCGCCCTGGTAGACGCCCGCGACGCGCAGCACCTCGCGCACGATCGCCACCACGGGCAGGTCTTGAAAGATGCGCGAGTCGACGCGCTGCGAGAGCGTCCAGAGCGCGGGCACCATCACCGCGCGCACGTAGCGGTGCGAGGCCGTGGCGCCGAGGTCCTCGACGCGACGCACGACGCCCTTGAGCGGGCGCTCGTGGCCCGAGCGCGCGACGGTGTAGACCGCCCGCTTGCCCACGAGCGACTCGGGCGCGCCCGTCGAGAGCGGCGCCGCGAGCACGAGGCTGGCCTCGTAGCACTCCGAGAGCGCCTCGCGCACCGACGCGTGGATCACCGACCAGCCCGACGCCCCGTCCGCATGAAACCCGAGCTCGACCTCTGGAAGCACCGACATGCCGCACCTCGCGCTTGAATCGGAGCACCGATCGTACCCAATGGTCACGCGCGCGAACGCCCATTCGCATGGCATTCGCGGTGGTCACGGGAGCCCCATTGGTGACCGAAGTGTTCAGCGCCCCGCGTCGCCGGGGTGATACCAACTTCACGTCAAGTTTGCCGCTTTCGCGTGTGCGACGTGTCCCCCCTACCCAAGGCTGTCGCGCACCTTCGGGAGCCCCCACCCTCGCTGCCGCGCGCCCCGCCCCCGCGGAGCGAGGGCGTGGCTGAGCG
>JBDHVF010000580.1:0-5628 GCA_039809605.1 Polyangiales bacterium
GCATCCCACGCGCGGACGCGCGATCCCCAACGCCCGCATCACCCGCGCGGACGCGCGATCCCCAACGCCCGCATCCCCCGCGCGGACGCGCGATCCCCAACGCCCGCATCCCCCGCGCGGACGCGCGATCCCCAACGCCCGCATCCCACGCGCGGACGCGCGATCCCCAACGCCCGCATCACCCGCGCGGACGCGCGATCCCCAACGCCCGCATCCCCCGCGCGGACGCGCGATCCCCAACGCCCGCATCCCCCGCGCGGACGCGCGATCCCCAACGCCCGCATCCCACGCGCGGACGCGCGATCCCCAACGCCCGCATCACCCGCGCGGACGCGCGATCCCCAACGCCCGCATCACCCGCGCGATCCCCAACGCCCGCATCCCCCTCGCCGAAATTTCGCGCCCCCCGGCGCGGCGTGATAACCGCGGGAGCCGTGACCGCACGCACGCGCACCTGGGTCTCGTCACTGACGCTCGCGATGCTCACGGCCGCGGCGGCCGCACCGGCGCAGACCGCGCCCGCGCGCGAGGCCGCGCTCGGCGACGAGAGCGCCATGCTCGCGTCGCTGCGCGCCATCGAGCAGGAGGCCGACGAGCGCCTCGCGAGCGCCAATGGGGCCGTCACGGTCGCGCAGGCGGCGGCGCGCGACGGCACCGCGCTCGGCCCCGGCACGCTGCCGGCCGACGTCGCGGCGCGGCTCACGATGCCCGACATCCCCATGCGCGTGACGCCGCGGCTCGCGCGCGAGCTCGGGCTCTTTCGCACCGAGGCGCGCGCGCGGAGGCTCCTCGCGAGCTGGGTGCGCAAGTCGAACCGCTACCGGCACCGCATCCAGCAGGCGCTCCTGCGCGAGGGGCTGCCCGCGTCGCTGGTGTGGGTGGCGGGCGCCGAGAGCGCGTTCGACCCGCGCGCCGAGTCGCCCGCGGGCGCCGTGGGGCTCTGGCAGTTCATGCCCGACGCGGCGCGCACCTACGGGCTGCGCGTCGACGCGTGGGTCGACGAGCGCCGCGACCCCGACCGCTCGACCCTCGCCGCGGCGCGATACCTCCGCGACCTGCGCGCGCGCTTCGGCACCTGGGAGCTCGCCTTCGCCGCGTACAACGTGGGGTACAACGCGCTCCTGCGCGCGATTCGCAAGTACAACACCAACGACTTCGACGCGCTGGCCTCGCTCGAGGCGGGGCTCCCGATGGAGACCGTGCGCTACGTGCCGCGCATCCTCTCGTTCGCGGTCGCGTCGATCAACCCCGCGGTCTTCGACCTCGCCGACCTGCGCCCCGACCCCGTGGTCGCCTGGGACGACGTCGAGGTCACGGCCTCGGTCCCCCTCGCCGACCTCGCGCGCGAGGCGGGCGTGGCCGAGGCCGACCTGCGCGCGCTCAACCCCGCGCTCCTGCGCACGCGCACGCCGCCGAGCGACCCCTCGGCGCCCTTCGCGCTGCACGTGCCGCAGGGCGCGGGCGACGCGGTGCGCGCCGCGCTCGCGAGGCTCCACCTCGAGCCCGTGCGCGCGTACACCCTCCGCCAGGGCGAGTCGGTCGACGACGTGGCCGCGCGCTACGACCTGCGCCCCTCGGCGCTGCTCGCGCTCTCGGGCGTCACCGACACGCCTTCGGTGCGGCCCGGCGCGCTGCTGCTCACGCCCGACCGCGAGCCCTCGGCGCCCGCGCTCGACGCGCGCCCCGTGGTGGCCATCGACCCCGCGGCCGACGAGGGCGCGCCCGGCGCAGAGCGCGTCTTCGTGCGCCTCTCCCACGCCGACGACGTCGCCGCCGTGGCCCGCGCCCTCGGCGTGCGACCCGCGGACCTCGTGCGGTGGAACCGCCTCGACGCGCGCGCGAGGCTCCAGCCCGGCATGTGGGTGCTGGCGTACGTCACGGGCGACCCCTCGGCCACCGCGCGCGTGTGGCGCGAGCAGGAGCTCGAGGTGGTCACCCGGGGCTCCGAGGCCTTTCACGACCGCGCCGTGGCCGAGACGGGCCTCGTGCGCGTGCGGGTGACGGCGCGCGAGGGCGACACGCTCGACTCGCTCGCGCGGCGCTTTCACGTCACGCCGGGGCGCATCGCGCGCATCAACCACCTCGAGCGAACCGCGACCCTCTCGCCGGGCGACGTGCTGGTCGTCTACGCCGCGCCCGAGCACGTCGCCGAGGCCCGCGACGAGCGCAACGCTGCCGCGGCGCCTTGACTCCCTCGCCGCCCGTGCCCTATCGCCAACGGCGAGGTCACGGATGGCGAACGAGCTGAGCTTCACCAAGGCCCTGTTCCACGGGGCGATCCCCGAGGAGATGATCTTCCCGTGGCCCGAGCCCGGCAAGGACGAGCGCGAGAACACCTCGCTCCTGCTCGAAGGCGTGCGCGCGTTCGCCGCGCGTGAGCTCGACCCCGCGCGCATCGACCGCGAGGCGCGCATCCCCGACGCCGCGCTCCAGGGCCTGCGAGACCTCGGGCTCTTCGGGCTCAACATCCCCCACGAGTACGGCGGCCGCGGGCTCTCGACCACCGCCACCGCGCGCGTCGTGCAGGAGCTCGCCGCCCTCGACGCCTCCGTGGCCGTCACCCTCGCCGCGCACCTCTCGCTCGGCTCCATGGGCCTGCTGCTCTTCGGCACCGAGGCGCAGAAGCGGGCCTACCTCCCGCGCCTCGCGTCGGGCGAGATGATCGCCGCGTTCGCCCTCACCGAGGCCGCCGCGGGCAGCGACGCGGCGGCGATCCAGACCCGCGCCGACCGCGCCCCCGACGGCGACGGGTACGTGCTCCAGGGCACCAAGCTCTGGGTCACCAACGGCGGCGTGGCCGACCTCTTCACGGTCTTCGCCCGCACCACCGCGCGCGACGGGCAGTCGAAGCCGCGCATCACCTGCCTCGCGGTCGAGCGCGCCGACGGCGTGCGCACGGGCCCCAACGACCCGCGCCTGGGCCTGCGCGGGGCGTCCATCACCGACGCGGTCTTCGAGGGCGCCCGCGTGCCCGCGTGGAGGGTCCTCGGCGACGCGGGCCGGGGCTTCAAGGTCGCCGTCGAGGTGCTCAACGCCGCCCGGCTCACCCTCGCCGCGGGGTGCCTCGGCGCGTGCAAGAAGCTCATCTCCCTCTCGGTCGCCCGCGCGCAGGAGCGCAAGGCCTTCGGGCGCTCCGTCGGCGAGTTCGGCATGGTCAAGGACAAGATCGCCCGGATGATGACCGACAGCTTCGCCCTCGAGTCGATGACCTACCTCACCACGGGCCTCGTCGACGCGCGCGTGCCCGACTTCTCGCTCGAGAGCGCCATCTGCAAGGTCTTCGGCAGCGAGGCCCTCTGGCGCATCGCCGGCGAGGCCCTGCAGATCGCCGCGGGCGCGGGCTACGTGCAGGGCCACCCCGCCGAGCGCATCCTGCGCGACGCGCGCGTCAACCTCATCTTCGAGGGCACCAACGAGATCCTCCGCGCGTTCATCGCCCTCTCGGGCATGCAGGGCCCCGGCCGCGCGATCACCGAGGTGAGCCGCGCGATGCGCGAGCCCATCAAGGGCTTCGGGCTCCTCTCCGACTTCGTGCTCCTCAAGGCCCGCGCGGCGCTCGGGCGCGAGCGGCTCAACCGCGCCCACCCCACGCTGCGCCGCGAGACGGTGGTCTTCGAAGAGTACGTGGGCATGCTCTCGAAGAACGTCGACAAGGTGCTGCGCCGCCACGGCAAGGACATCGCCGAGATGCAGTACACCCAGCGCCGCGTGGCCGACATGGCCATCGACCTCTACGCCCTGGCCGCCTGCCTCGCGCGCACCAGCAGGGCCATCGAGCGCAAGGGCGAGGAGGGCGCGCGCCGCGAGATCGAGCTCACCGCGGCCTTCGCCAACGGCGCCGAGCGCCGCATGCAGGTCGCCGTCGCCGCGTTCGACAACAACGACGACGAGCTCCTCAAGGGCATCGCCTCGCAGAGCTATCAAGATGGGGGCTATCCGTTCGACATCGTGTAGCGCGCCGCTTCGCGTACAATCGCCGCCCCATGCGTCGTGCGTTGCTGGCGTTCGTGTGTGCCCTGCCCCTCGCGTGCTCCGACGGAGACGACGCCCCGAGCGTGGCCTCGCCCGAGGAGTTCGTCACCCTGGCCCGCCGCGCCGCGTGCGACGCGCTCTTCCGCTGCTCGCCCGCGGGCGCCGACCTCGCCACGCAGCGCGCGTACCTCGGCGACGCCACGCGCTGCGCCACCTTGAGCGTGGGCCCGTCGCTCCTCGGGTGGGGCTCGGTCGACGACCTCGTGGTCGCCTCGCGGCAGGCGAAGGTGCGCTTCGACGGCGTGGCCGCCGCGCGGTGCCTCGCGCGCATCGGCGCTACGTGCGACGTGGCGCACCCGATCGGAGAGCTGTGCTCCGACGCGTTCGCGGGCGCCGTGGCCGTCGGGGGAGCGTGCCTGCGCCACGAGGAGTGCGCGGGCGGCGGGTGGTGCGACCGCGGGCAGGCGATGGGAATGCTCACGTGCCCCGGCGCCTGCCGCGCGCGCAAGCGCGTCGGCGAGGCGTGCGACGTGAGCGACGAGTGCGCGCCCGCGGGCGCGGGGCAACGCGCGGAGTGCTTCCCCGACGCGTCGGGCACCTCGCGCTGCGTGCGGGTGACGACGGGGGAGCCCGGCGCCGAGGGGCGTCCGTGCGGTCACATCGTGGGGGCGGCGTACGCGCAGGACATCCCCTGCGCCGCGGGCCTCGCGTGCGTGATCGCGACGGGCTCGCTCGCGGGCACCTGCCAGCGCCCCACGGCCGCGGGGATGCCCTGCGGAGAGACCACGGCCTGCGCCGCGGGCTCGGCGTGCACGGCCACCACCACGATGCGCTGCACGGCGATCCAGGTGCGGCGCGCGGCGGGCGAGCGCTGCAACACGTCGACGATGGAGCTCTGCGACCCCTACGCGCGCCTCGTGTGCCGCTCGGGCACCTGCGCCTCCATCGGCGACGGCACGCTCAACGGCACGTGCGGGAACATGGCCGTGCCCGCGGCGCTCCAGTGCAACGCGGGGCTCTACTGCGCGAGCGCTCATTGCGTCATGCGCAAGGCCGACGGCGACGCGTGCGCGACGGACGTCGAGTGCCGCAGCGACGCGTGCGACCGCGCGAGCCGCACGTGCGCCGCGCGTACGTGCCGGTGAAGGGCGTCGCGTCCCTCCGCGCGGAGGTCGTAGGGGGACCCGCTCATGCCAACCGCAGGTCAATTGGGGCGCTTTCGCGGAGCCCCCACCCAACGCTGCCGCGCGCCCCGCCCCCGCGGAGCCCCCACCCCCGCTGCCGCGCGCCTTCGCGGAGCCCCCACCCCCGCTGCCGCGCGCCCCGCCCCCGCGGAGCGAGGGCGTGGCTGACCGTACGGAGACGAGGTGATGGTCTGCCTGGGTCTCGCATGCGCCCTCGCGCTGCGAGGGCGACCATAGAGCGTCTCCCACCCGGCTTCGGTACACCCCGGTGCAGATCCGCGTCGCGCCGCGGCGTCAGGTCTGCTCGCAAGGCCGCAAGCCTTGCTTCGCAGCCCTTCCTTGCGGCACTCGCGTCTCTTTCCGGGCTGTACCGAAGGCGGGTGATCGCCGCTCTAGCCCCCTTCGCATTCCTCGCTTCTCGCCGCTCGATCGAGATCGACGACGACGCGTGATCGATGCGCTGACGCGGCCG
>JBDHVF010000581.1:0-5628 GCA_039809605.1 Polyangiales bacterium
GCCGCGAGGTGCGCGAGCTGGAGCGCGTCGAGCGCGAGGCCGCGGAGCGGGAGCGCGAGCGCGGCGAGGGCGAGCGCCGCGGCCGACGCGAGCGCCACGGGGCGAGGCCAGGCGGCGGCCCCCGGGCGCACGACCTACTTCACGCCCTCGCGCTGGAACCACTCGGCGAAGCGCGCGAGGCCCTCGTCGATGAGCGTGTGCGGGTCGTACCCGAGGCGCTCGCGGGCCTTGGTGACGTCGGCGAAGGTGATGGGCACGTCGCCGGGCTGGTCGGGCTCGCGGCGCACCTTCGCCTCGTACCCGAGGGCCCTCGCGAGCTTGTCGACGAGGTCGTCGAGGCGCGTCGTGCGCGACTCGCCGAGGTTGTAGATCTCGTAGCCCTCGCAGCGGTCGAGGGCGGCCACGGTGCCCTGCACGATGTCGTCGACGTAGGTGTAGTCGCGCGCCGAGCCGCCGTCGCCGTAGACGGGGATCGCCTCGCCGCGGGACATCATCGTGGCGAACTTGTGGATGGCCATCTCGGGCCGCTGCCGCGGGCCGTACACCGTGAAGAAGCGCAGCGCCGAGACGTGGAGCCCGTGCAGGTGGTGGTACGTGTAGCAGAGCACCTCGCCGGCCTTCTTGGTCGCGGCGTAGGGTGAGATGGGGCGGTCGACCGGGTCGGTCTCGCGGAAGGGCACCGTCTCGCGGCCGCCGTAGACCGACGACGACGAGGCGAACACGAGGCGCCCGACGCCGCCGCGGCGGCAGCCCTCGAGCACGTTGGTGGTGCCGCGCACGTTCACGTCGACGTAGAGGCCCGGGCGCTGGATCGACGGGCGCACGCCGGCCCACGCGGCCAGGTGCACCACGCCGTCGAAGCGGTGGCGCGCGAAGAGGTCGGCGACGAGGGGCTCGTCGCAGAGGTCGCCCTCGACGAGCGAGAAGCCCTCGCGCGCCGAGAGGGCGGCGGCGTTGCGGCGCTTGAGCGCCGGGTCGTAGAACGCGTTGAAGTTGTCGAGGCCGACCACCTCGTCACCGCGGTCGAGCAGCGCGGCCGCGGTGTGGCTCCCGATGAAGCCCGCGGCGCCCGTGAGCAGGATCTTCATGCAGGGGCGCGAGGGTAGACCCGAGGGCGAGGCCCTGTCACCCGTTCTGCGCACTCCCTCGTGGCGATGCGGCGCGCGCCCCCTGCGGATCGAAGGCCCTGTCGAGTACGGAAAGGTGATAGCGTCTTGCGATCGACGCCGGCGGGACCGAAGGAACGTCGGCGGAAAGGGGAGAACCTTCAATGAGACTCTCGACTCTTGCTCGCCTTCTGATGGTGGCGGGCGCCCTCCAGATCGTGGGGGTGGGCTGTTCCGATGAGCCCGTGGTGGGCGGCGACGCGGCGCCCGACACCCCGGCGGACCAGACGCCCGACACCCAGCAGCCCGACGCCGAGCAGCCCGACGCGCAGCCCGACGCGCAGCCCGACGCGAGCGTCGACGCCGAGCCCGACGGCGGCATGGACGCCACCATGGACGCGCCCGAGGACGTGGCGCCCGACACCATCGTCGAAGACGTGCCCGGCGACGTGGCGCCCGACACCATCGTCGAAGACGTGCCCGGCGACGTGGCGCCCGACACCATCGTCGAGGACGTGCCCGGCGACACGACCCCCGGCGACGTGGCGCCCGACGGGATGATGGGCGAGTGCAACGCCTCGGCGGACTGCGCGGGCTCGATGGGCGGCCCCGTGTGCGACACCGCGGCGCACCGCTGCGTGCCCTGCACCACGACCGAGGACGTGTGCGCGGTGGGCAACTACTGCAACACGAACCGCTGCACGCCGGGCTGCCGCAACGAGATGGACTGCACCGGCGGCATGCGCTGCGACACGACCTCGCACATGTGCGTGGGCTGCGTCGCCGACGGCGACTGCGCGCTCGGCACCGTGTGCCGCATGGGCACCTGCGTGCCCGGCTGCGCGCCGGGCCGCGGCTGCGGCGCGGGCGCCACCTGCTGCGGCACGAGCTGCGTCAACACCCAGACCGACGCGATGAACTGCGGCGCCTGCGGCACGGCCGTGCCCGCGGGCTCCACGTGCTGCAACGGCCGCGTGGTCAACCTGCAGACCGACCCGGCCAACTGCGGCACGTGCGGCTCGGCCTGCGCCGTCGCCAACGCCACGGCCGGGTGCGCCATGGGCGCGTGCACGGTGGCCTCGTGCAACGCGGGCTTCGCCGACTGCGACATGCGCGCGGCCAACGGCTGCGAGGTCAACACCAACACCACGGCGGCCCACTGCGGTCGCTGCGGCAACGCGTGCCCCGCGGCCGAGAACGCCACGGGCACCTGCGCGATGGGCGCCTGCGGCCTGACCTGCGCCACGGGCTTCGCCAACTGCGACATGAGCGCGACGAACGGCTGCGAGGTCAACACCGCGACCACGGCGACCAACTGCGGCCGCTGCGGCAACGCGTGCCCCGCGGCGGCCAACGCCACGCCGACCTGCGCGGCGAGCGCGTGCTCGTTCGCCTGCACCACGGGCTTCGGCAACTGCGACGGCATGGCCGCCAACGGCTGCGAGGCCAACCTCAACACCTCGACCACGCACTGCGGCGCCTGCGGCCGCGCGTGCAGGCCGGCCAACGCCACGGGCGCCTGCGCCATGGGCGCCTGCGGCGTCGGCGCTTGCAACGACGGCTTCGGCAACTGCGACGGCAGCGCGGCCAACGGCTGCGAGGTCAACCTCCGCAACGACCGCAACAACTGCGGCGCGTGCGGGCGCCGGTGCAGCGCGAGCGCCGTGTGCTTCGACGGCGCGTGCCGCGACCTGTGCTCGCCGCCGCTGGCGATCTGCGGCGCGGTCTGCGTCGACACCCGCAGCGACAACAACAACTGCGGCGCGTGCGGCACCCGCTGCGGCCCCGTGGCCAACGGCACCAACGCCTGCGTGTCGAGCGCGTGCGCCATCACGTGCAACCGCGGCTTCGGCAACTGCGACATGGCCGCGGGCAACGGCTGCGAGGTCGACCTGCGCTCGAACGTCGCCAACTGCGGCGCGTGCGGCAACCGCTGCGCGTTCGCGAACGCGGCCGCGGCGTGCCGCAACGGCGCCTGCGCGATGGGCGCCTGCGCCACGGGCTTCGCCGACTGCGACGCCGACCCGGCCAACGGCTGCGAGGTCGACGTGCGCGCGATGACCGGCAACTGCGGCGCCTGCGGCCGCACGTGCAGCTTCGCCAACGCGTCGGCCACGTGCGCGGGCGGCGTCTGCGGGCTCGGCACCTGCAACGCGGGCTGGGCCAACTGCGACGGCAACGCGGCCAACGGCTGCGAGACCAACACCGCCACGAGCTCGCTCAACTGCGGCGCGTGCCGCCGCGCCTGCGCGGTGGGCCAGGCGTGCTCGGCGGGCACCTGCGTGACGTCGTGCCCGTCGGGCACCACGTTCTGCAGCGGCGGGTGCGTCAACCTCCAGACGAGCAACGCCAACTGCGGCGCCTGCGGTCGCGTGTGCCCGACGGGCCAGTCGTGCTCGATGGGCGCGTGCGTCGCCGGGGCGCCGGCGAACGACACCCGCGCGGGCGCGACGGCGATCAACCTCTCGACGCCCTCGACCGACATCAGCGCGAACACCGCGGCGGCCACGCACGACCTCGACGTGCCCTGCCTGAGCTCGGGCGTGAACGCCGGGCGCGACCTCTTCTACCGCTTCACGCTCACGCGGCGCGAGTTCGTGTACGCCGACACGATCGGCTCGGGCTACGACACCGTGCTCTTCTTCGCCGACTCGGCCGGCGCGCCCGTCACCTCGCGCACCGCGGGCGACCAGGTGTGCAACGACGACGTGGGGAGCCTCTGCGCCGGCACCGCGAGCGGCCTCGGCTCGCGCGCCTTCACGCTGCTGCCCGCGGGCACGTGGTACCTCGTGCTCTCGGGGTACGGTTCGTCGGCGGGCGCGGCGACGATCCACTTCGAGCACCTGGCCGCGGGCTCGGGCGCGGTCGCGACGCTGCCCGCGGGCGCGAGCACGCTCACGGGCGTCACCTCGACCTCGACGCCGGGCGCGCTCGCGAGCGCGTCCTGCGGCGGCGCGGGCCCCGAGAACTCGTACTGGTGGGTGAGCTGCCCGGCCACGGGCACCTCGCCGGCCTTCACCGCCGAGACCTGCGGCACGGCCGCGTTCGACACCGTGCTCTACCTCAACACGGGCTCGGGCTTCTCGGCCTGCAACGACGACGCGTGCGGCCTGCAGTCGCGCCTGAGCGCGTCGTACTCGCTCGCGACCCGCCTCCACGCGCTCTTCGTCGACGGCTTCGGCGGCGCGTCGGCGGGCGCGTACACCCTCCGCGTCAACCGCCCCTGACCTGACCGCACGCGCCCCCTCCGCCCCCGCCGTCGCGCGAGGGGCGGCGGGGGGGTCGCCCGTCACCGCGGCGGCGGCTGCCGCACCGTGAGCAGCGGGCGCGCGACGTCGAGCCGCGCGAAGAGCGACGGCTGCGCGGGGTCTTCGAAGAGCGCGCGGAAGCCCTCGGCCGTGAACGCCCGCGCCAGCCGCGCCGCGAAGGTCTCGCGCAGCACGCGCGCGTAGTGGGCCGCGTCGTAGTCCCTCGGGTCGGCGCCCTCGTCGTCGACGAGGCCCGCGCGGCCCGCCGTCGCGCGGTAGACGCGCACGCGCTCGCCGGGCGCCCACGCCGCGCGCCCGTGGGTGAGCGCGGCCTCGTAGGCGAGCTCGCGGCGCCGCGCGCGCATCGCGAGGTACTGCTCGGGGGTGCGGGTGAGGCGCACGCGCGTCGCCACGTCGCGGGTGGGCAGCTCCCTGCGCGCGAGCGCGCGCGCCGTGGCGAGGTAGGCGGCCTGCACGCCGGGCACGTCGCCCGCGAGCAGGCGGCCCACGGCCTCGCGCAGAAAGCGCTCGCCGAAGGGCTCGGCGCGGCTCGATCGAAACGCCACGCCCCGCAGCACGAGCGAGCCGTCGTAGCCGAGCAGGGCGTAGTTCTTCGGCTCGTGCGAGAGCATCGCCGCGTAGCGCCCTTCGAACTCGAGGCGCACGAGCGGCGGCAGCAGCGCCGCGACCTCGCGCACCGCGCGCCGCTCGTCGTCCTCGGTCCAGCCCTCGGGCGCGGCGAAGTACACGCCGTCGGTGTCGGCCTCGAGCAGCGTCACGCCGCGCCCGGCGAGCCCGCGGCAGAGCGCGTCGAGCACCTCGCGCCCGCGCCGCGTGACCTCGTTGGCCGCGTGCACGTCGGCGAAGCGCGTGAGCCCCACCGCGCCCATGTACCCGTACGCCGAGTTGACCAGCACCTTCATCGCCGCCGAGAGGGCCTCGTCGGTGTGACGCGCGGCCGACCCCGGCGGGGCGAGCTTCGCGCGGCCCTTCGCCTCGAGGCGCTGCTCGACGAGCCGGTCGACGAGCGCGAGCAGCGCGCCCAGGCGGTCGCCGCGCGGGCCGATGCGGTACTGCCGCATGAGCGACGGGTAGAGGCTCGCCACGTCGGCCTTCACCACGCGGCGCGCGACGCCCGACGCGAAGAGGTAGAGCGCCGCGCCGGTGTGCTGCGTCCCGTCGCCCCTCGCGCGCGCGGGGAGCGCCGCGCCCGAGCGCAGGTACGCGCGCACGAGCAGCGGGTCGAGCACGCCCGTGGCGGGCCCCGCGTCGGC
>JBDHVF010000582.1:0-5624 GCA_039809605.1 Polyangiales bacterium
CCTCGCGCAGCGCCTCGCCCACGCCCGCGACGCGGCCCTCGGCGCCGGCGCGGCGCGCGGAGACCTCGTCGCGCAGCGCCGCGAGCTCGGCGAGGGAGCCCGCGCCCGCGCCCCGGAGCGCGGCCTCGACGCGGGCGCGCGACTCGCCCACGGCGCGCTCGAGGCCCTTCTCGACCTCGCGCAGCTCGGCCTCGATCGACTTGTAGAGCTCGGTGCCGAAGAGCCGCTCGAGCAGCCGCTCGCGGTCCTCGGCGCGCGCGAGGAGCAGGTCGCGGAACTCCCCCTGCGGCAGCACGATGATGCGCGTGAACTGCTCGTACGGCAGGCCCAGCAGGCGCTCGACCTCGGCGTCGACCTTGCGCGGCGACGCCACCGTCGCGTAGCCCGCCTCGCCCTCGAGGCACTCGAGCACGGCCTCGGGGGGCTGGCGCGTGACGCCGCCGCCGCGCTTCGCCGCGCGCTCGAAGCCCATCGCGCGGCGCACCCTGAAGCGCCGCGCGCCGAGGGTGAACGTGAGCGCGACGCTCGTGGCCTCGTCGGGCGCGGCCGTCTTGCTGCGCAGGTGGTCGTCGCGGTCGCGCGCGCCCAGGCCGCGGCCGTAGAGCGCCCAGGTGATCGCGTCGAGGATCGTGCTCTTGCCCGAGCCCGTGTCGCCGTGGATGAGGAAGAGCCCCTCGTCGGTGAAGGGCGAGAGGTCCACCGCGTGCGAGGCGTACGGGCCGAAGTGCCGGAGCTCCAGGGTGACGGGCCTCACGGGCGCCCCTCCGCGTTCGCGCGGGCGCGGCCGAGCGCGTCGCGAAAGACCGCGCGCTCGTCGTCGGTGGGCGGCGCGCCCAGATAGCGCCGCATGAACTCCCCGAAGACCTCCTCGGGCTCGCGCACCGGCGGCGGCGCCGCGGAGGCCATCGGGTCGGCGGGCGCGTCGGGCCTGCGAAAGTGCAGCTCCGCGGCGTGGGGGAAGCGCGCGCGCAGGCGCTCCATGGCCTGCAGCGGCGGCGGGTGGTCGGTGAGCTCGGCCGACACGAAGCACCCGCGCAGGGGCTCGTACTCGGGCCGCGTGAGCAGCTCCTCGAGCGAGCCCGTGAGCCGCGCGAGGTCGCGCCGCGGCCGCAGCGGCAGGTGCGTGACCGTGGCCTCGCCGCGCGCGCCGAGGTCGACCAGGGTCATGCCCTTGTCGTGCGCGGCCTCGTCGAACGAGTACTTGAGGGGCGAGCCCGCGTAGCGCACGCGGCCGTCGGCGGTGAGCGACTGCGGGCGGTGCAGGTGGCCGAGGGCCGCGTAGTCGAAGCCCGCGAAGTCCTCGGCGGGCACCGCGCCGAGGCCGCCGAGGTGCAGGCTGCGCTCCGAGCGCCGCGACTCGTCGGGCCAGCGCTCGCCGCGCACGAACGCGTGGGCGATCACCACCGCCCGCCGCGCGCCCGCGCGCTCGCGGTGCCGGCGCGCCTCGCCCACGAGCGCCTGCACGAGCGAGCGGTGGGTCACGGGCGCGTCGTCGCTCCCCTCGAGCAGCGCCCGCGCCGACTCGGGCTCGACGTAGGGCAGGGGGTAGAAGGTCACCTCGCCGTGGCGGTCCTCGAGGGTGATCGGCAGGAGCTCGGCCTCGACGCGGCCCCGCACGTGGACGTCGCCGCGGGAGAAGAGCCACGCGCCGAAGCCGAGGTGGTCGGCGCTGTCGTGGTTGCCCGCGATGGCGATCACGGGGATGCGCACGCCCTCGTTGACCTCGCGGAGGAACTCGTCGAAGAGCCGCACGGCGTCGGCGCCCGGCAGCGCGCGGTCGTAGAGGTCGCCCGCGAGCACCAGCACGTCGGCCCGCTCGGAGCGCAGGTGGGCGACCACCTGGTCGAGCGCGTGGCGCTGGTCGTCGAGCAGCGAGATGCCGTGAAAGACCCGGCCAAGGTGCAGGTCGGCGAGGTGGGCGATGCGCATCGGGGCGCTGACCCTATCGCACCTTCGGGGCTCCGACAGGTTCGGCGGAAATACGCGCTCTCCGCAGGGCTTTCACCCCCTCGCGCGCGCCGCGGAGTGGCTGGTAGGATCCGGGGATGTCGAGCGCATTGCTCGCGCGAGAGACACGAGGAAGCGCTCGATGAGCGACGTGAAGCACGCACCGGCCGACGGCATCGACCTCACCCCCGAGGAGCGCGCCGCGGTCGACCATTTCCACAACCTCCGGCAGCAGGCGACGCACTACGAGCTCCTCTCGATCGCCGCCGACGCCGACCGCAAGGCGGTGCGCGACGCGTACTTCGCCCTCTCGAAGCGCTTTCACCCCGACGTGTACTTCAAGCGCGAGATCGGGCCCTACCGCGAGCGCATCGAGGGCATCTTCCGCGCGCTCACGCGCGCCTACGACGTGCTCGGCAACCCCAAGCAGCGCGCCGCGTACGACCAGCTCCTCAAGAGCGAGGGGGTCGTGCCCTCGTCGCCGTCGGTGCTGCCCCCGGCGGCGGCGCCGCCCTCGAAGCCCTCGCCGCCCGCGGGCATGCGCGAGGTCGCGCAGCAGGCGCGCGCGGGCGGCGGCTCGTCGGGGTCGATCGCCACAGCGCCCACGCAGGTCGCGCCGTCGCAGCGGCCCTCGTTCCCCGAGGGGGTGGTCGTGCCGCCGTCGCTGCGCTCGGTGGTCGAGGCCAGCGGCGCGCGCCAGGCGCCCCCGCCGCCGTCGTCGCCGCCCGCGGCCACGCCCGTGGTCGACGACGCGGTGCGCGCGCGCGCCCTCGAGGCCATGGCGCGCAGGCTCGGCGGCGGCGCGCGCAAGCCCGCGACGGCCACGCAGTCGTCGCCGCCGATGCCCTCGGCGCAGCAGCTCGCCGACGAGCGCGCCGCGCGCGTCTCGGGGCTCATCGCCCGCGGCGAGGACGCGCAGAAGCAGGGCGACCTCACCGCCGCGCTCGAGGCCTTCAAGGGCGCGCTCCAGGTCGCCAAGGACGACGAGTCGCTCAAGGCCCGCATCGACGCGGTGTCGCAGCTCCTGAAGATGCAGCAGGTGTCGGAGCACATCGAGAAGGCCAAGGAGGCCGCGCGCAACCGCGAGAACGAGAAGGCCGCGGGCCACTGGGAGAAGGCCTGGGAGGGCCGCCGCGAGGACCCCTCGCTGCTCCTCAACGCGGCGGAGATCCTCGCGAAGTCCAAGGAGCACAAGCGCGCCGCCGAGCTCGCGCAGCGCGCGCTCGCGATCGACCCCAGGCTCGCCCGCGCCCACCTCGTGCTGGCGACGGTCTTCACCGAGGCGGGCCTGCGCGCCAGCGCCCGCAGCGCGATCGAGAACCTCGCGAAGCTCGAGCCCCAGAACCCCGCGCTCAAGGAGCTGCGCGAGAAGCTCGGGCCCCTCTCGATCGCCGAGCAGTTCGGCCTCCGCGGCTCGCGCTAGCCGCGCGGCTCCCACGGCCATGTCCCTCGACGTCGAACAGATCCTCAAGCTCATGGTGCAGGAGCGCGCCTCGGACCTCTTCCTCTCCGAGGGCCGCTGCCCGAGCGCGCGCGTGAACGGCGCGCTGCGCCCCCTGGCGCGCGAGCCCGTCGACGGCGCCGCCATCCGCGACCTCATGGACGCCGTCGCCCGCCCGACGCAGCGCGAGCTCTTCGACCGCCTCGGCGACCTCGACGTGGGCATGAGCCGCCCGGGGCTCGGGCGCTTCCGCGTGCACTTCCACATGCAGCGGGGGCTCCTGGGCGCGGTGGTGCGCGCGGTGCCCGGCGGCGCGCTCGACTTCGAGCAGCTCGCGCTGCCGCCCGTCGTCAAGACCCTGGCCGAGCACCCGCGCGGGCTCGTGCTCGTCTCGGGCAGCACGGGCTCGGGCAAGAGCACCACGCTCGCGGCGATGATCCACCACATCAACAGCCGCCACCGCAAGCACATCGTCACCCTCGAAGACCCCATCGAGTTCGTGCACGACGACGTGCAGGCCGTGATCACGCAGCGCGAGGTGGGCTCCGACACCCGAGACTTCGCGCTGGCCCTGCGCCACGTGGTGCGCGAGAGCCCCGACGTGATCCTCATCGGCGAGATGCGCGACGCCGAGACGATGAACGTCGCCCTCTCGGCCGCGCTCACGGGCCACCTGGTGCTCTCGTCGCTGCACACCATCGACGCCGCGCAGACGCTCCAGCGCATCCTCTCGTACTACCCCGAGCACATGCGCGAGCAGGTCTGCATGGACCTCTCGCTCTGCCTCCAGGGCGTCGTCGCCCAGCGGCTCGTGCCGCGCGCCGACGGCGAGGGGCGCGTCGCCGCCGTCGAGGTCATGCTCGCCACGCCCGCGATCAAGAAGCTCATCCGCGAGCAGCGCGTCGACGAGGTCGCCGACCAGATGACCACCGACTCGTCCGACGGCATGCGCACCTTCAACCGCGCCCTCGTCGAGCTCCACGAGCGGGGCCTCATCTCGTTCGAGACGGGCGCCGCCTACGCGTCGAACCCCGACGAGTTCCGCCTCGCGGCGCAGGGCATGGAGCGCGGGGTGCAGGCCTTCACCGCCGACACCGAGGCGCTGCCCGCGGTGGGCTCGATCGACATGCGCACGCTCCTCAACGTGGCGCTGCGCTACGGGGCGAGCGACATCCACATGGTGGTGGGCTCGCCGCCCATCTTCCGCATCCACGGCCGCCTCCGGCGCCTCGAGTTCGACGCGCTCGCCGCCGCCGACGTGCGCCGGCTGCTCTTCTCGCTCCTGTCGTACCGCCAGCGCGAGCAGTTCGAACTCGAGCGCGAGCTCGACTTCTCGCTCACGGTCACGGGCCGCAACCGCTTCCGCGTCAACGCCCACTTCCAGCGCGGCGCCATCGCCGTGTCGATCCGGCTCATCCCCAACGAGGTGCCCGACGCCGCGGCGCTCGGCATCCCCGCGGTGATGCACGACCTCGCGTCGCGGCCCCAGGGCCTCGTGCTCGTCGTGGGCCCCACGGGCGCGGGCAAGAGCACCACGCTCGCGGCGATGATCCACCAGATCAACAGCTCGCGGAGCTGTCACATCATCACCGTCGAAGACCCCATCGAGTTCGTGCACTCGAACCGCCTCGCCACCGTCGAGCAGCGCGAGGTGGGCGCCGACACCCGGAGCTTCGCCGCCGCGCTCAAGTACATCCTCCGCCAGGACCCCGACGTGATCCTCATCGGCGAGATGCGCGACACCGAGACCATCTCCGCCGCGCTCACCGCGGCCGAGACGGGCCACCTCGTGTTCGGCACGCTGCACACCAACGACGCGCCGCAGACCGTCGACCGCATCGTCGACGTGTTCCCCCCGCACCAGCAGCCGCAGGCCCGCGTGCAGCTCGCCTCGGCCCTGCTCGCCGTGGTCTCGCAGCGGCTGCTGCCGCGCGCCGACGGCAAGGGCCGCGTCGCCGCGTTCGAGGTGCTCGTCGCCACCCCCGCGGTGCGCGCGATCATCCGCGAGGGCAAGACCCACCAGCTCCAGAGCACCATGGAGACCTCGCAGGGCCTCGGCATGATCACCCTCGACCGGTCGCTCCTCGAGCTCGCCCGCAAGGGCGCCATCTCCGTCGAAGAGGCCGCGCGCTACATGAAGTCGCCCGCGGCCCTCAAGACCCTCGGCGAGGCGTGACGTGACCCTGCGCGCGCACCCCGCGCTCTACAAGCGCACGCTCTCGCCGGGCCAGCGCCT
>JBDHVF010000583.1:0-5615 GCA_039809605.1 Polyangiales bacterium
GCGTGCCCGAGACGCGCCGCGCGCGGGTGGTTGACGTCCTCGGTCGAGAGGGCGTCGCGCGCGGGCGGGGCGAGGGGGTGCGTGGGGCTCTGGCGGGTGCTCACTTCATCTCCTCCGGGGGGCGTGAGTCGGACTCTGCCGCGCGGTCGAGGTCGAGGATGCTCGTCCCGCCCACGTACTGCTTGGTCTCGTAGCGGGCGATCTTGCCGATCTTGCGGACGATCTCCGCCATGCGCTCGGCCTCTCGCAAGATCACCCCCGCGCCGCGGCCGATGGCCGAGTCGGCGTCGGCCTTGCGCTGCAGGAGCTCCGCGTAGCCCTGGATGGCCGTGAGGGGCTGGTTGAGCTCGTGGGCGGCGGCGCCGGCGAGCTCCGCGGCGATCACCTGCTTCTCGCTGAGGGCCACGCGCTGCTGGAACTGCGCGAGCCGCTCCTCGAGCTGGATGCGCTCTCGGATGTCTGAGAAGACCCCGACGGTCGCCACCGAGGCGTCGTTCTCGGAGACGAGCGCCGCGGAGAGGAGCACCGGGATGCGCTCGCCCTCGCGCGAGAGCACCTCGGCGCGCAGGCTCGCGAGGCGGCCCTCGGGCGCGACGCGGATGCGCCGCATGATCTCCCGCGCGGCGCCGGGGGGGTAGAGCATCTCGACGGACCCCACGCCCACCACGGCCTCGCGGCGGTACCCGAGGATGCGCTCGGCGGCGGAGTTGAAGAGCAGGATGGTGCCGTCGAGGCGCGCGGCGATGATGGCGTCGGGCGAGCTCTCGATGAGCGACGAGAGGAACTCCTTGGTGCGCGCGAGCTCGCGGGCGGTGGCGCGCTCGTCGGTGACGTCGCGCAGGGTCACGAGCACGGCGCCCTCGTCGCGTGGCAGCGGCGAGGTGGCGATCGAGACCGTGCGCTCGCCCCCGTCGCTCCGGCGCACGCGCACGTCGACGCCCGACGGGAACTCCCCGCGGCGGAAGCCCTCGCGCAGCGCGCGCACGCGGTCGCGGTCGGGCCTCGCCACGGCGCGCAGGAGGTCGCCCCGGTGCACGACCTCCTCGGGGTAGCCCGTGATCTCCGAGACCTTGGGGTTGGCGAAGAGCACGCGGCCGTCGCGGTCGATCACGGCCATGCCGTCGGCCGACGACTGGAAGAGGTCGGCGTAGCGCTCGAGCAGCCGCAGGCGGTGCTCGGCCGCGAGGTGGGCCGACGAGACGGCCTGGCTCTCCTCGCGGAGCTTCTGCACCACGCGCGCGTTGCGGAGCGCGACGGCCGTGGCGTTGGCGACGACCTGGCAGAACGACACCTCGCGCTCGTCGAGGCTCCCGCGCGCCTCCGACGCGCGGAGGAAGAGCACCCCCACGGCGCGCTCCTCGGAGCCGATGGGCACGAGCGTGAGCATGGGGAAGCGCGTGGTCGAGACGTGCTCGCGCACCTCCCAGAACATCGGGTGCGAGGTCGCGTCGTCGATGGTGAGGGGCCGCCGCGTCTCGAGCACGCGCAGGATCTCGGGGTAGCGCTCGAGGTCGATGGGCAGGTCGCGCACGAGCGGGTCGTCGCTCGCCACGAGCACGTAGCCCACGTCGCCCGCCTCGCGCGCCACCACGATGGAGCACCGCTCGACGCGCATCACCTCCGCGATGCGCCGCACCACGGTCGCGAGGATCTCTCGGAAGTCGAGGCTCGACGAGAGGGCGCGGGTGAGCTCCACCATCACCCTCGCGTCGCGCTCCTTGCGGGCGAGCTCTCGCAACGACGCGCGCAGCCGTAGCTGGCCCCGGATGCGCGCCACGAGCTCGGCCTCGCGCACGGGCCTGCGCACGCAGTCGTCGGCCCCCGCGGTGAAGGCCCGCTCGGCCTCGCCGTCGTCGTCGGGCGAGGTCACCGCGATCACGGGCACGTCGCGCGTCGCCTCGTCGTCGCGCAGCCGCTGCAACGCCGCGAGGCCCGACGACGGCTCGAGGTCGAGGAGCACCAGCGACGGGGGCGACGCCGCCGCGCGCGCGAGGCCCTCGTCGCGGTCGCCCGAGCCCTCGGGCTCGAAGCCCCCGCGGCGGAGAAAGTCGTGGAGGGTCCTCCGCGTGGACGCGTCGTCGTCGACCACCAGGATCCGCGGCGCGGGGGGGCGCATCATCCACGCGGACGATATCCCGACCGCGCGCGGCCCCGCAATCGAAGCTCGCACGATCGTCCTACGCGGCGCTCGCACTCTCTACGTTCGAGATGACCACCACGCGGCCAGGGCCGCGGCGTGCACGACGCGTACGGGCACGCCGGCGCGCTGCGCGAGCTCGCGGCACACGTCGAACTCGGGCTGCGCCATCGGCGCGAGGCCGTCTCCGTCGGCGACCTTCACGGGCACGGCGCCGAAGCGGGTCTCGACGGAGTCCGTGCTGCGCGGGCGCTCGACGCGGTCGACGGCCCGCCACCGCAGCCCGAGCGAGGTGCTCTCGGTGAGGAGCGCGCGGCCGACGCGCTCGCGGTCGGCGCGGTGGGCGAGCGCCGAGATCATCACGCCGGGGCGGCCCTTCTTCATCCCGATGGGCGCCGTCCACGCGTCGAGCGCGCCCTCGCGCAGCAGCGACTCGGTGACGTGGGCGGCGAGCTGCCCCGACGCGTCGTCGACGTTGGCCTCGATCACCACGTGGGTGCCCTGCTCGCGCTCGTCGCCCGTGTCGAGCGGGTCGCCGAGCACCACGCGCAGCATGTTGGGGCGGTCGGCGAGCGTGCGGGTGCCCGCGCCGAAGCCCGTCGCGACGGGGCGCATCGGGGGCCAGCGCGTCCACGCGCGCGCGTTGGCGCGCACCAGGCTCGCGCCCGTGGGCGTCACGAGCTCGGCGTCGACGGGGGCGTCGACCGTGGGGGCGCCCCGCAGCACCTCGACGACCGCGGGCGCGGGCACCGGCAGGACCCCGTGGGCGGCGCGCACGAAGCCGCGGCCCATGGGCAGCGGCGCGCACGTCACGCGGGCGCCGAGCCACTCGAGCGCGGCGCTCGCGGCCACGATGTCGACGATCGCGTCGACGGCGCCGACCTCGTGAAAGTGCACGTCGTCGGGCGGCATGCGGTGCACGCGCCCCTCGGCGCGGGCGAGCAGCGAGAAGGCCGCCAGGGCGCGCGCGCGCACGCCGTCGAGCAGCGGCGCCGACTCGAGCATCGCGCGCACGTCGCGGAAGCGCCGGTCGGGCTGCGACCCTTCGACCCGCACGTCGAACTTCGTCGCGGCGATGCCGCTCAGCGTGCGCGTCGAGGTCACGACCTCGTAGCCCCCGAGCGGGAGCGCCGCGAGGGCGCGGTCGATGGGCTCGCGGGTGACGCCCAGGTCGAGCAGGGCCGCCACGAGCATGTCGCCCGCCACGCCGCTGAAGCAGTCGATGTGGAGCACCCGCCCCACGCCCGCGCCATGGGGCAGCGCGTCGGCCGCTCTGACATTCGCGTCGCGGGTGTGCGGATCTTGATGGTCGTGACCGTGGTCGTGACCGTGGTCGTGATCGTGGTGAGGGTGGTCGTGGTCGTGGGCCATGGCGACGCTTCTTCGAGCGAGAGGCGCGTATCCGGTGCGAAGGCTCGTTGTCAACGCGCGCGGTTGCGCCGTATATGCTGGCACGGTGGTTGCGCTTCGATCGATGATGTGCCTCGGGCTCGATGGATCTCATGGCGGCGGGCGGACCCGAGCGCTATGCTAGGAAGAGGTCGGCGAGGTCGTGGCGGTCGCGAACACGAATCCCTCGTGGTTCGCAGGGCAGTTGAAACAGACCATAAACCGGGACGTCGGCCGTCGACTCCCACGGTGGGTGTGTCGTGAAGGTGGTTCCCCAGGACCTCGCCGAGAGCATGGACGACGCGGGCAACGGTGCGCCCGGTCGGCTCACCGCGCGGCCTCGCGCGGGGGCTCCTGTTCGGATCACGCCCCTGACGGGCGTGCTCGTGACGGACGCGACGGGCGCGCTGGTCGTCCGCCGGGTGCGGGTGCGCGTCACCAGCGGCCCCGACCGCGGGCGCGAGGCGCTGCTCGAGGCGGGCACGCTGCTCGTCGGCACGCACACCGACAACGACCTGATCCTCCGCGACCCCCACGTCAGCAAGTATCACCTCGAGATCGCGCTCGTCGCGGGGGGCATCCGGGTGCGCGACCTCGGGAGCGACTCGGGCACCTTCGTCGGCGCGAGCCGGCTCAACCTCGGGGTCGTCCCCGTGGGCACCGAGCTCGGCATCGGTCGCAGCACCCTGCAGCTCCTCACGGGCGACATGGTCGTGCAGGTGGCGCCGAGCGACCGCACGTCCTTCGGCCCGGTGCTCGGGCAGTCGCTGCCGATGCGCCAGCTCTTCGCGCTCCTCGAGCGGCTCGCGCCCTCCGACGCGCCGATCCTCCTCGAGGGCGAGCCCGGCTCGGGGCGCACGCTCCTGGCCAAGGCCATCCACGCGAGCTCGCGCTTCGCCGCGTCGCCCGTGACGGTGATCGACTTCAGGCTCCCGCCCGGCGAGCGCCCGACGATCACCTCGGTGGGCCAGCGCAGCGACACCTTCACCCTCCTGCTCGAGCGCATCGACGAGGCCACGAGCGCCGAGGCCAACGCGCTCCTGGGCCTCTATGAGCGCCGCGAGGAGGGCGTGCTCGACGCGCGCATCATCGCCACGGCCTCGTCGGACCTGCGCCAGGCCGCCCTCGAGGGCCGCGTGCGCAAGGAGCTCATCAACCACGTCGCCGCCGTGCGCGTGCAGGTGCCGCCGCTGCGCGCGCGCATCGAGGACATCCCCACGCTCGTGCGCCAGTTCGCGCGCGAGATCTGCGGCGCCGAGCCGGCGTTCAGGCCGGGCGACATGGACCGCATCGTGGCGCGCGAGTACCCGGGCAACGTGCGCGAGCTGCGGCAGATGGTGGCGCGGGCGCTCCAGACCGACGCGCCCACGCCGGTGCTCCCGCAGAAGGGCGCCGCGCGCGCGAGGGCGGCGCTGGTGATGCCCCTCAACGCGCGGCCCAAGCCCCCCGACCCCTCGGTCGCGCGCGACCGCCTGGTCGAGCACTTCGAACGCGACTGGCTCACGAGCGCGCACGCGCGGCTCAACGGCAACGTCAACGACCTCTGTCGCGAGACGGGCATCCCCCGCAAGGACCTCGTTCGCAAGCTCAAGGGCTGGGGCATCGCCGTCACCGACCGCTGACCGCTCCTACCGCCGGAAGTGGTCCCACCCGCTCGCGGTGACCCTTCGCGCGCTCCCTCCCTCCACGAGCAGCACGCCCTCACCGGCGACCACCTCGCCGACGATCGACCACCCCTCGCCGAAGCCGTCGCGCGGGCCCGCCGCGAGGAGCTCGTAGTCCTCGCCGCCCGAGAGCGCGAGCGAGAGCGCGTCGAGCCCGAGCGCCTCGGCGCACGCGCGCTGCCCGTCGAGCATGGGGAGGCGGTCCGCGTGGAGCGCGACGGCGCAGCCCGAGGCGCGCGCGAGGTGGCCGGCGTCTTGCGCGAGGCCGTCGGAGAGGTCGATCGCCGCGTGGGCCGCCGACGCGACCTCTCGCGCGAGGTCGACGCGCGCCCTGGGCCCGCGCCACCGCGCGACGAAGGGCGCGAACTGCGGGTCGTCGCCGCGGCCCGCGAGCAGCGCCCGGAGCCCCAACCCCGCCGCGCCGA
>JBDHVF010000584.1:0-5606 GCA_039809605.1 Polyangiales bacterium
GAGGTCGACGCGAGCGCGCGGGCGAGGGAGGGCTCGGCCCCCGCGCAGGGGCGCACCACCAGGCACCGCGTCCCGCGCGCGACGGCCGGGCCGGGGGTGGTCGCGCGCGACCGGGCCGACGCGCGCGCGACGGCCGTGAGCGAGGCCGAGCACACGGCCAGCGACCAGGCCGCGAGCAACGGGGCCGCGACGTCGCCGGGGCTCACAGGCGCCTCGTTCGAAAGGGCAGGAGCGCCTGCACCCACGGCCGCGCGAAGCGCGCGAGGTCGAGCGACTCGTGGACGGCCGGCACGTCGTGCCCGAGCAGCCGCGTCGAGAGCACGCTGCGGGCGTAGAAGGGCGTGTCTTCGAGGGTGCGCTGCACGCGCGCGCGGCCCTGGTCGGCGCGCGTGGCTCGCGCGAGGCCCCAGGCGGTCGGGGCGAGGGGGGCGCGCACGGGCGCCTCGAGCGGCTCGACGCGCCCGTCGAGCGTGACCCTGCGCGCGTGCGGGGCGCGGCGTCCGTCGAGCGTCACGGCGTCGTAGACGATGGCGGCGCCGTCGGGCGTCGCGGCGCGGGCCCAGTCCCACGCGAGGAACGTCTCCTCGAGCGGCCCGTCGCCCGCGTTGGCGTCGTGGTACCCGTGGCCGCTCCAGCGGAGCCTCGGCTCGGCGAGCTCGACCTCGACGCGCGCGAGCGGCGCCACCGGCCACCAGCGGTGCAGCCCCTCGCGGTCGAGCGCGTGGGCCACGTCGACGCGCGCGCGCGGGCAGAGCCGCACGGTGCCCACCACCCGCGCGTCGCCGAAGACGCGCGCGGGCAGAAAGGGCGTCGTGCGCTCGTGGAGCGAGACGACGAGCGCGTCGCGCTCCCACCGCACGGTGCTCGCGCCGAGGGTGAGCGACGCGGCGTCGCGGTGCACCTCGCGCCGCCCGCGCTCGTTGAGCGACCACACGCGCGACCCGCGGCGGTAGAGCGCGACGTTCATCGCCGCGTGGTCGAGCGGGTCGGCGGGGCCCGCGGCGCGGGCGCGCGCGTAGTACGGCGAGAACACGCTGCCGAGCATGGCGATGAGCGTGATCGCGTGGTCGCCGTCGTCGCTCAGGGCGTCGAGGTACCACCACGCGTAGCCGCGGGGCGCGAGGGCGAGGTCGAAGCGAGCCATGCCAGCGCGCTCCGCGCCGCGAGCAGCCCGCTCCGCGCCACCATCGGCAGGCCCGCGCCCGGGTGCGCGCTCCCGCCCGCGAGCAGCAGCCCCGGCACCCTCGACGTCGAGGGGGCGCGCTCCATCAGCGACCTCCACCCGTGCGAGGCCGGGCCGTAGAGCGCCCCGCCCGTGCTCGGGAACATCCGTTCGAACGCGTCGGGCGTCGTCGTCTCCGCGCGCTCGGTCTCCCAGTCGAGCGTCAGGCCCAGCGCCCCGAGGCGCGCGCGCGTCCGCGTCGTGCATGCATCGATCTCCGCTTGGGTGAAGGGCCTTCGCGCGCCTCGCGCGGGCGCGTTGACGAGCACGAGCAGCCGCTCGGGCCCGGCGTCGGGCGGCGCTCCGTCGTCGCCGCGATCCTGCGCGCAGACGTAGACCGTGGGCTCGTCGGGCAGGCGCTCGCGCTCGAACAGGTCGCCGAACTCGCGCTCGTAGTCGCGGGAGAAGAACACGTTGTGCCGCACCAGCGGGAAGCCCCCGGCGCGCGCGATGAGCGCGTAGGTCACCGCCGAGAGCGACCGGTCGGCCGAGGGGGCGCGCCGCCAGGCCCTCGCGGCTCCTGCGCCGAAGCGCCCTTCGGCGAGCGCCGCGGTGTCGGCGTTGACGACCACGGCGTCGGCCTCGACGCGCTCGCCGCCGCGGAGGGTGACGCCCGCGGCGCGACCGTCGCGCACGGTGATCTCCTCGACGTGGGCGCCGCATCGCAGCGTCGCGCCCGCGTCGAGGGCGAGGGCGGCCATGGCCTCGACGAGGCGGTACATGCCCCCGTCGACGTACCAGACGCCCTCGCGCTCGACGTGGGCGATGACGTTGAGCGTGGCCGGGCACCGCCACGGAGACGACCCCGCGTACGTGGCGTATCGCCCGAAGAGCTGCCGCAGGCGGGGGTCGCGAAAGTGCTCCCCGAGCGAGCGCCACATCGTGCGCCACGCGTCGATGCGCGCGATCGACGCGAGGGCGCCGGGGCCGTGCTCGCGCAGCACGCCGCGCAGCGTGGGCTTCTCCGCGCGCAGAAAGGGCCCCTCGACGCGCTCGTGGAGCGCCCGCGCGTACGCGCAGAAGCGACGGTATCCCCGCGCGTCGGCGGCCCCGGCGAAGCGCCCGATGGCGTCGGCGGTGCGCTCGAGGTCGGCGTAGAGGTCGAGGCGTGCGCCGCCCTCCCACGCGTGGCGCGCGAGCACCTCGGCGCGCCGCAGCGTGACGCGCTCGTCGAGGCGCGCGCCGGCCGCTTCGAACACGGCGTCGAAGACGTGGCGCATCGTGAGCACGGTGGGCCCCGCGTCGAGCGCGCGCCCCGCCACGACGACCTCGCGGGCCTTGCCCCCCGCGCGGTCGGCCCGTTCGAGCACCGTCACGCGCACGCCGCTCGCGGCCAGCGCGATGGCCGCCGAGAGGCCGCCGACGCCCGCGCCGACGACGATCACGTGCGAGCCCTGACGTACCGCGGCGCCTTCGCCTGCAAGCATCACGGCGATGAGATGACCGCGAGGCCGCGGCGGTTGCGACCGGCGCCCGCGTCACCGCGGTCGCGTCACGGGGGCGTGAGCGGCTCGAAGCCCGCGCGGAACTCGACGCCGCGGAAGAGGCTCTGCCGCACCCAGTCGTACTTGCGCTGCAGGAGCGTGTCGCCCGCCGCGGCGTCGTCGGCCGCCATCTGACGGAGCGCGTCGCCGTCGTCGAGGTAGCGGTACACCACGTAGAGGAACGAGTGCTGCCGCGACGTGGCGTCGTAGTTGGTGCCGCCCGCGTCGACGAAGCCCCGGCAGCGCCCGTCGGGGGCCGCGCGCGCGCACGCCACGGCGACGCGCTGGCCGAAGAGGTCGTACGCGCTCTGCAGCGCCGCGAGCGGGATGTTGCAGCGCGCCGCGTCGTCGTCGCCGGGGCGGCGCGTGTCGTCGCGCAGGCCCATGCCCGTCGCGGTGTAGTGGCCGAGCTCCTCCCAGATGCGCATGGCCCGGGCGTTGGAGCTCACCCAGAGGCCCCCGCACACGAAGACCGCGTCGGCCTCGCGGGTGATGACGGGCATGCGCGAGCCGCCCCCGCAGGGCGGATCGAAGCGCCCCGACGCGGCGGCGAGGCCCGCCTCGCAGTAGTGCCGGGCGGTGCGCTGGTAGAGCCCGCGCTCGAACCAGCGCGGCAGCATCCACAGCGAGGTGCCGAGCTGAGAGACGAAGCCGCGCGCGTCTTGCGTGAGGTCGACGGGCGTGGGGCCGTAGGGGTCCGACTGGTCGCGGCACACCGTCGAGGAGCCGTCGCTGTTCGAACGGTAGAGCGCGAACTGCGAGGCGACGTCGTCGCGCATCACCGCGCGGCCCGCGGGGATGCCGTAGAGCCGCGCGAAGGTCGCGTCGCCCATCGCGAGCGAGACGAGCTCGTCGCGCGACGTGCCGAGCACCGCGAGGCCGGGGCGGTCGCGCGAGGCGCCCCCGGCGACGCGGCCGTGCTCGACCCAGGGCAGGGCGGGGTCGGCGTTGTCGAAGCGCGCGAAGCGCAGGGCCCCGTCGGGCTCGCGCCACAGGGCCACGAGCTTGTTGCGCCACACGGCCAGCGTCGCGCGCGCGGCGCGGTCGCCCGACGGGGCGTAGCGCGCGACCACCCGCGCGAGCGCGCCGCCGCCCGACGCGAGGAAGCGCTCGTGCGTGAGCGCGTACGTCACGTCGCGCGTGATGTCGTTGTTCACGTACTTTTGCGCGTAGAGCACGTGAAAGGCGCCGGCCCAGTACACCGGCGCGGCGACGTCGAGCACCTCGCCGCCGGGGCCGAGGGGGTAGCGCGCGCCGACCTGCGCGGGCGTCCACGCGCGCCCCGTCGCGCGCTCGAACACCACGTGGTCGGCGTAGCGGACCGCGAGGAGGATCGCGCCCGCGCCGTCGGACCCGACGGCGGCGTCGAGCGCGCCCGGGTAGTCGCGCGCGGCGAGCGAGCCCGCGGCGTCGAAGCGCTCGTAGCGCACGCCGCGGTCGGCGACGTAGGCCACGTGCAGCATCGGGCTCGCGGCGGTGCCCGTGAGCGCGGCGGAGACGCGCCCGCGCACGGCGCCGCCCGCGGTGCGCGGCGTGAGCGTCGACCACGAGCTGCCCGCGCGCGTCGCGGTGTAGAGGTTGTCGTCGTTGCCCCGCGCGACCATGAACGTGCCCGCGTCGCCCGTCACGATCACGGGCGACGTCATCGGAGACATCGGCGCCGCGCCCGAGGCGGCGAGCCTGCCCCAGAGGTTCCACGCGTCGAACGAGGTCATGCTCGAGGCCCACACGGCGCCGCTGGCGTCGACCGCGGCGGCCAGTACTGGGAATCCGCCCGTGAGCGCGGGGGCCGTGACGGTGGTGAAGTCGGTGCGGGGCGTCCAGGTGCCGATGAGGTCGGGGCCGGGGTAGACCGTGGCCGCGTCGGCGTCGCGCACGACCTTGTAGCGGAAGGTGTTGGCGCCCGACGGGTCGTCGTACGCGGCCAAGACGAGCTCGGGCCGGGGGTCGCCGTCGAGCGAGGCGGCGGTCACGTCGGCGCCCGCGCCCTCGGCGCCCACGCCGTCGACCGTGGTGTAGCTCGCGTCGGTGCGCGAGGGCGTCGCGTCGCTCGAGAGGTTCCACGCGACGCGGTAGCGAAAGCTGTTCTGCCCGGCGGGGTTCTCGTACGCGAGGAGCACGAGCTCGGGCCGGCCGTTGCGGTCGATGTCGGTGATCGCCACGCCCGCGCCCTGCGCGTGGTCGCCCACGCCCGCGGTGCTGCGCACGGGGCTCCACGAGGTCGCGCGGCCCGTCGCGTCGAGGTCGTAGCCCACGCGCCAGCGGAAGGTGTCGGAGCCCGCGCCGTCTTCGTTGTACATCAGCACGAGGTCGGGCCGCGCGTCGCCGCCGATCGCGCCCAGCGCGGCGCCCGCGCCCGTGGCCGCCGCGGCGCCCGTCCAGTAGAGCGCGCGCGCCGCGCCCCACGAGGTGGCGGTGCCGTCGGGGCGCAGGTTCGCGCCGACCTTCCAGCGGAACTGGCGCGACGACGTCGACGACGGCTGCGTGTACGCGAGCAGCAGGAGCTCGGGCCTCGCGTCGGCGTCGAGGTTCGCGGTCGCCATCGCGGCGCCCTCGGCCTCGCCGAAGCCCGCGACCTCGATCGTCGGGCCCGTCATCGTCGGCACGCCGTCGGCGCTGAGGTTGGGCAGCACGCGGTAGCGGAACGTGTTCGCCGCGGCGCTGGGGTTGTCGTAGGCCATCACCAGCAGCTCGGGCCTGGGGTTGGCGTCGAGGTTCACCGCGGCGACGCCCGCGCCCTGCGCCTCGCTGCCGACGCCCGGCGTGGTCACGTGCAACGGCTCGTCGTTGCGCTGCTCGATCGCCAGCTCGTCGCCCGCCGCGCACGCGGGCAGCAGCGCGGCCAACGCCCACCATCCTCGGAGTTCTCGCTTCATCGACGCGGCCCCTTTCGCAGAGCG
>JBDHVF010000585.1:0-5602 GCA_039809605.1 Polyangiales bacterium
CGCTGGAGGCGTACCTCGACGGGCTCGACGGCCCGCAGGAGGCCGACCCCTGGTACCTGAGCCACTGGCGCTTCGACGAGGCCGCGCCCGAGATGCGCGCGGACTACGCCCCGCCGCCGTGCCTCGACCACGACTGGGTCGAGCGCGTGCGGGGCGACGCGCGCGTCGAGCTCCGCTGGGTGTTCATCGGCCCCGCGGGCTCGGGCACGTGGCTGCACGTCGACGTCGCGGGCACGAGCGCGTGGAACGCCGTCATCACCGGCCGCAAGCGCTTCGTCTTCTTCGCGCCCGATGACCTCCCGCTGCTGCGCGACGCGGCGGGCGCCGCCGCGGACGTGTGGGCGCCCGACCTCGCGCGCTTCCCGCGGCTGCCCGAGGCCACGGCGTACGCGTGCGAGCTCGCGCCGGGCGACGTGGTGTTCGCCCCCTCGGGCTGCGCCCACCAGGTGCAGAACCCCGAGGCCGGCGTGTCGCTGACGCACAACTTCGTCGACGAGACCAACTACGCCGACGTGCGCGCCGAGCTCCTCGCCATGAACGAGCCGCTCACGCTGCGCCTCGCCGCGGCGCTCGCCCGCGTGCGCCTCGCGTGGCGGCGCGAGGTGCGCGCGCGCGCCCTCGGCGGGCGATCGACGCGTCGACCGCGCGGGCGATGACCCGCAGCGCCGAGAGGGCCGTGACGTTGCCGGGCGCGAGCGAGGGGGCGACCTCGACGAGGTCCATCGCGACGAGGTCGCGTCGCAGCGCGACCGCTTCGACGAAGCCCTCGAGCTGCGCGAGCCCGAGGCCGCCCGGCAGCAGCGTGCCCGTGGCGGGCGCGTAGGCCGCGTCGAGCACGTCGACGTCGACCGTGAGGTAGCACCGCGCGCGCGGCGGGATCATCGCCACGAGCGCCGCGGGCGAGGTGGCCGTCGCGCGGTACGCCCCGAGCTGCCGCACCTTGCGCGGCGGGCGCCACCCCGCGTGCATCGCGTCGCGCAGGCCCACCTGGAGCATGCCCGTGACGTGCTCCATCGCCGCGACGCGCACCATCACGTTGCCGTGGTGGTGCGGCTTGCCCTCGAAGAGCGGGCCCAGGTCCGAGTGCGCGTCGAAGTGCACCACGAAGAGCGCGTCGCCCTCGTACGCCCGAAGGATGGGCGCGGTGATCGAGTGGTCGCCGCCGACGAACACCGCGAGCGCCCCCGTCGCCGCGGCCTCGCGCGCCGCGGCCGTGACGCGCGCGTAGCTCTCGTCGAGGCCCTCCCAGTAGCGAAAGCCCACGTCGCCCAGGTCGCGCACGCGCGCGCCGCGCAGGAGCTCGCGTCCCGTCGCCATGTCGGCGAAGCCCCGCAGCGCGCCGGTGAGGGGGTCGACGCCGCAGGGCACCAGCGCGCTCGCGTCGCGCACGGCCGCGGGCCCCGCCTGCGCTCCCTGCCGCGTGGCGGCGCGGTCGAAGGGCACGCCCACCACCACGGCGTCGACCTCGCCCTCGGCGACCTCGCGCGCGCCGAAGAGCCCCGGCGCCGCGGGCGTGAAGCGCGGTTGCGCGGCTTCGAAGAGCGCGACGCCCTCGCGGGCGATGTACTCGCCCTCGTCGAGGCCCGCCGGCACGAGCAGCGCCGCGGCGACGAGGCGCTCGACGAGCGACGCGAGCGCGGGCACGTCCGACGCGGGCACTCCGCCCGCGCGCCGCGCGGCCTCGGGGGTGCGGGGCGTTGCGAAGAGGTCGAGCACGGCGCGGGCCTCGGCGTTGAGGCGCAGCGGGCGCTGCACGAGCGCGTGCTGCACGCCCGCGGGGTCGCCGTCGGGGCGCGAGAGCATCGACGAGCGCACGAGGGCGCGGCCGGGGTCGAGGGCGCCCCAGTCGGCGCGGGGGCGGGCGCGGGATCGCATGCGCGCGATCGTACACGCGCGGCGCCGCCGCACCCCTACGCGAGCTCGAGCACGCGGAACGGCGGCTTGTCGGGGAAGACCGTGCGCATCAGGGGCATCGCGACGTTGTAGACGGGCGTGCCGTGCGCGCTGCGACCCTCGGGCGCGCCGTGGTGCGCGTGGCCGTGGAACACGGCGTCGACGGGGTAGCGGCCGAGGGGCTCCTCGAGGCGGCTGCACCCGAGGTACGCGAAGATCTCGACGGGCTCGCCCTCGACCGTCTCGCGGATGGGCGCGTAGTGCATCACCGCCACGCGCCGCGACGTGCGCAGGCGGCTCAGCGCCGACTCGAGCTTGAGCGACTCGTCGATGGCCTCCTGCACGAAGCGCTTGATGACGGTCTCGCCCCAGGGCCCCAGCGTGCCGCGGCCGAAGCCGCCGACGAAGCCCTTCACGCCCGCGAAGCCCACGCCGTGCACCTCGCACGCGTCGCCGTCGAGCACCTGCACGCCGGCCTCGCGCAGCACCGCGGTCACCTCCTCGACGTGGCCCGATTCGAAGTCGTGGTTGCCCAGCACGCCCACCATGGGCACGCGCACGGCGGAGAGCTCCCGCGCGAGCAGGTGGGCCTCTTCGACCAGCCCGTAGTCGGTGAGGTCGCCGCAGAGGAGGAGCACGTCGGCCACGTCGTTCACGGGCGTGAGCAGCGGCGCGATGGTGCCAGCCGAACCCTTGCGACAGTGGATGTCGCCCACGGCAGCGATCCGCATGCGGCCGCAGGGGTGCAACGCACGCGCCGGGGGCGCCCGTCGCCTCGTGGCCCGCGCGTTGCTCTCGCAACGAGGGTTGTACGACGCGGCGCCCCTCAGCACGGCGGTGACCCCATGAGGCTCCATTCACGAGTGCCCGACGAGCCCGACGCCGACCTCGCGACCTACGCCCGCGCGCTCGTGGCGCTCGACGCGCGGCGGGTGCCCTTCCTCGTGGGCGGCACCTACGCGCTCAAGCACCACTGCGGCATCGAGCGCGACACCAAGGACGTCGACCTCTTCGTGATGCCCAGGGACGTCCAGCGCGCGCTCGACACCCTCGACGCCGAGGGCTTTCGCACGGAGCTGACCTTTCCGCACTGGCTCGCCAAGGCGTACGGGGGCGACCGCTTCATCGACCTGATCTTCAGCTCGGGCAACGGCGCCGCGCCGGTCGACCGCGGGTGGTTCGACCACGCCGAGCGGGGCGTGATGCTCGGCGTCCCGGTGCTCATCTGCCCGGCCGAGGAGACCATCTGGTCCAAGGCCTTCGTGATGGAGCGCGAGCGCTACGACGGCGCCGACATCGCGCACCTCTTCCTCGCGCAGCGGCACCGGCTCGACTGGGCGCGCCTCGTCGAGCGCTTCGGCGACAACTTTCGCGTGCTGCTCGCCCACCTGGTGCTCTTCGGGTACGTCTACCCCCGCGAGGCCGCCGACGTGCCCGGCTGGGTGATGCGCCACCTCGTCGCGCGCCTCGAAGACGACGTGCCCGAGGCCCACGAGTCGCAGCTCTGCCGCGGCACGCTCATCTCGCGCGAGCAGTACCTCGTCGACCTCGAGCGCGGCTACCGCGACGGGCGCCTGCCCCCCACCGGCTCCATGTCCGAGGCCGACATCGAGCGATGGACCGAGGCCATCTGGCACGCGCACTGACCCCACGCATCACAGCGCGCGGCGCCTCACCTGTGGCGAAACACCGCGATCCCCCACGTCGCGCCTCGGGAGATTGAGATAGGATCCGCGCCGCCCGATGCAGCCCGGCGTGCGCCCCCTCCTCGCGGCCTTCGCGCTCTGCGTCGCGTGCAGCGAGACGGTCTCTCCTGCGCGCGACGCGCGGGCTCCCGACGTCGACGTCGCGGCGGCGCCCGACGACGCGCCCGACGTCGCCGACGCGCCCGAGGAGCTCGCGCCCTGCGACGAGGGGCGCGAGCGCTGCGGCGAGGCGTGCGTCGAGCTCGCGGCCGACCCCGCGCACTGCGGCGCGTGCGACCGCGCGTGCGCCGAGGGAGAGACCTGCGCCGAGGGTGCGTGCCGGCCCGCGTGCCCGGTGGGGCAGACCGCGTGCGAGGGCGAGTGCCGCTCGCTCGGCGACGACGCCCAGAACTGCGGCGCGTGCGGCAACGGGTGCGCCCTCGGGCTCTCGTGCGTCGAGGGCGCGTGCGTGCTCGTGTGCCCGGGCGCGCGGACCAACTGCGGCGGCCGCTGCGTCGACACGCGCGCTTCGAACGAGCACTGCGGCGGGTGCGAGCGGCGGTGCGCCGAGGGCACGCGCTGCGTCGACGGCGCGTGCCACGGAGACCCTTGCGGCCCCGACGACACCCCCGAGGGGCGCTGCGCGGGCGGCGCGGTCGTGCGATGCGTCGGCGGCGAGGTCGCGCGCGAGCCCTGCCCCTTCGGCCTGGTGTGCACGTCGTCGGAGGGGGCGCCGCCCGCGTGCGTCTCGCCCTCGGGCGCGCGGCGGGTGACGGGGCGCGTGACCTTTCAGAACCGCCCCGCGAGCGTCGGGGGCGTGGGGTCGACGCGCGTCGACCCGGCCGAGGGCGTGCCCGTGGCCGTGGTCGACGAGGCCGACCGCGTGCTCGTGCAGGGGCTCACCGACGCGTCGGGGCGCTACGCGCTCGTCTACGACGCGCCCGACGGGGCCGCGGTGCGGGTGCGCGCCGCGCTCGCGCGCACCGACTCGATCTACAACTTCGTGGTGCGCGACTACGCGGGCGCCACCTACGCGTTCACGTCGCCGCCCTTCGAAGCCGCCGCCGAGGCCGAGCGCGACCTCGACGCGACCTTCGAGGGCAACGCCGGCGCGCTGTCGATCTTCACCGTGGTGCGCCGCGCGTTCGAGTTCCTGCGGCCCTTCGTCACGGGCAGGCCCGCGGCGCTCTACGTGACGTGGCAGCGCGGGCGCGCCACCAGCATGACGTACTCGAGCTACTTCTCGGGCGCGTCGAGCACGATGTTCCTGAACGGCTCCGACGCCGACCCCGACGAGTTCGACCCGCCCGTCATCGCGCACGAGTTCGGCCACTACGTGCAGCGCTGGTACTCGCGCGCCAGCAACCCCGGAGGCCCCCACGACGGCTCCCCCGCCGACCCCAACCTCGCGTACGGCGAGGGCGGCGCGAGCTTTCTCGGCGCCCTCATCACGGGCTCTCGCTACTACATCGACGCGGGCACCACGCGGCTGCGCATCGTGCTCGACCTGCAGGGCGTGCCGCTCGCGCGGCCGTACATGGCCTCGGCCTCGCTGCCCATCGAGCAGCCCGTGAGCGAGTGGCTCGTCGCGGGCGCCCAGTACGCGATGTTCCGCGCGAGCACCGACGTCGACGGGCAGACGCGCCGCGCCATGCGCGCGCTCACGGGCTACCTGCGCCGCACCCCCACGCCCGACCGCGGTGAGCCCGGCGTCGACCTCGTCGACTACCTCGACGGCTACCTCTGCGAGAACGACGGCGCCGACCGCGCCACCATCCAGAGCTACCTGGTGACCATGCGCCGCTTCCCCTACGACTTCGGCTACGCGGCGGTGTGCCGGTGAGCGCGCGCGCCCTCTTCGTCGCGCTCGCGCTCGCGGCCTGCGAGCACCGCGCGCAGCCCCCGTCGCTCCCCGCGCCCGAGCGCCTCGCCGGGCACGCCGACCCGGCGGCGCCCTTCGACCTCGCCGTCGAGGCCACGGCCCTCGGCGCCGGCGAGGCCGACGTGACGGTGCGCGTCACGCC
>JBDHVF010000586.1:0-5599 GCA_039809605.1 Polyangiales bacterium
GCGTCGCTCTGGATGCGCAGGAAGCGCTCGCGCCCGATCGAGAGCGCGAGGATGTCGATCTCGCCGACCTCGAACGAGCGCCGCAGGAGCGTGAGGTTCTCCTCGAAGCGCGGGAGGATCTCGGTGCCGTACGCCCGCGTGCGCTGGGCCGCGGCCACCATCTCGCTGCGGGCCTCGGCGAGCTGCACGTGCAGCTGCGTGCGCGCCGAGGTGAGCTCGGCTCGCGCGACGGCCAGCTCGGCCCGCGCGCGCGCACGCTCGCCCTGGTTGCGCTGAAAACCTGGGATAGGCACCGAGAGGGTGCCCATGACGATGTCGTAGGGGCCCTCGCTCGTGGGGTTGCCCTCGTGGCGGTATTGCACGCCGATCGAGGGGCGCGGCCACGCCTCGCGGTCGGCGAGGGCGACGCGGCTCTCAGCCTCACGCACCGCGGCTTCGCGCATGCGCAGCGCCGGGGTGTGCCGCGCGGCGGCCTCCGCGAGCTGCTCGGCGGGCGGCGGCTCCTGCGGGGGCTCGGGCGAGCCGCGGAGCGCGGGGAGCGAGCGCAGGGGCCACCCCGCGACCTGCACGAGCCGAAGGAGCGCGACGGTCTGCGCCTGCCGCGCGCCGACGAGGGCCTGCCTCGCCTGCGCCTCCTCGGCTTTCGCGAGGCGCGTGTGGAGCGGGGCGGTCTCGCCCGTTCGCGCCTGGCGCTCGACGACGTGGAGCACCCCGGCCTGGAAGTCGGCGACCCGCTCGGCGAGCCGCACGCGCTGCTGCTCCACCAGCGCGCGATGGAACAGCGCGTGGACCTCGCAGTGCACCGCCCATCGCACCTGCTCGATCTCGGCGTCGGTGAGCTCCGCCTGGCGCCTCGCCGCGCCCAGGCGCAGGCCGCGCTCGCCTGCGATCTGGAGTTGCTGCGAGAGCCCCGCTTCGACGTCGACCCCGGTGCCGAAGAGGCCGAAGCGAGGCCCCGCGGCGACGGTCACCTCGGGGTTCGACGGCTGAAGGATCGAGGCGGCGACGCGGGCCGCCTCGGCGCGCGAGCGCGTCGAGCGCGCGACGAGCAGGAGCGGCGAGTGCCGGTCGGCCCAGGTGAGCATCGCCGGCAGCGAGACCTCCGCAGGGAGGGAGCCCGCGGGCCCCTGGTCGGGCGTGGGCACCTCCGCGGCGGTCGAGCGGATGACGGTGTATCCCCGCGCGTGAGGCGGAGGGGCCTCGGTCGGCGCCGACGAGCGGATGCTCGACGGCGTGGTCGCGCAGCCGACGACCGCGAGGAGGAGAGAGACCGCGACGAACCGAGCCACCGACGTACGACTGCTCATTGCCCTCGTCACCCATCGTCCACGCGTCGCATCACGCTCGCCGGCGGGTGCGACCGTACCGCCGCAACACAGATTGTCAATCGGTTTTACGGCGAGCCCTCTGCCCCGCGGCGCTTGCGAACGGCGGCAAGATCAACGATCGTCTCGCCCATGCGAGAGATCGTGCGACGCGCGGCGTTCCTGTTCGCGGCCGCGTTGGTGGCGCCGTCGGTGGCGTGGAGCAACGGGCGCTTTCCCCAGGCGCAGCAGGTGGTGATCGGCCCGGGGCCCGGCCGCAGCGACGTGGTCGCGCTGCGCGTCACCTTCGGCGTGCTGCTGAGCACCGACGGCGGGCGCAACTTCGGCTGGATCTGCGAGGACGGGCTGTACTACCCGCTCGTCCCCGCGTTCAACTACGACCCCTCGGTGGAGCTGTCCGCGAGCGGCGCGCTGGTCTTCGGCTTCGAGAACGGCATCCGCTCGACGGCGGACGGCTGCACCACGACGGACGTGACCGGCACCTCGCGCCACGCCTTCGCCGACCTCACGAGCGACCCGACGGGCAACACCCTCTTCGCGATCGAGTCGACGCCGGGCGTGCCCGCCACCATCTGGCGCATGGACCGCGGCCTCTCCGAGGTCAGCCGGTACGACACCGGGATGAGCGACGTGCGCTTCGACACGATCGAGGTCGCCCCTTCGAACGCCCGGAGGCTCTACCTCACGGGGCGCGCCGGGGCCGAGTTCCGGCCGGTGTTCTATCGCAGCGACGACGGCGGTCGCACGGTCACCCCCCTCGAGCCCGACGCGGGGGCCGCGGATTCGATGTGGGTGAGCGGCGTCGACCCGCGCGACCCGGACACCCTCTACGTTCGCGCGACCGTGGGCCTCGGCACCGAACTGCGGCGCTCGCGCGACGGGGGCAGGAGCTTTCATCGCATCGCCTCGACGCCCGACCCGATGCTGGGCTTCGCGATCTCGGACGACGGCCGCACGGTCTGGATCGGGAGCATCGAGGCGGGGCTCCTGCGCTCGGACGACGGGGGCGAGAGCTTCAGACCCGTGAACCGCCTGCCGATCCTCTGCCTGCGCCAGCACGCGGGCGTGCTCTGGGCCTGCTCGGACTGGGTCTCGCAGCCCTTCGCGCTGGGGCGCTCGCGCGATCAGGGCGCGACCTTCGAACCCATGCTGCACCTCACGAACTTCTCGAACTTCCAAGGGCCGCCCGCGTGCGGCGTGCGCTCGGAGGGGGCGGAGGTCTGCGTCGAGCGCTGGCCCGTGTTTCAGCGCGAGCTCACGGACGGCGACCTTCTGTACGACGCGGGGCCTCTCCCTTCGGGTGACGGCGGCCTCCGCCGCGACGCCGCGGCCGACGTGTCCTCCCCCCGAGATGGCGGGGCCGAGGCGGGCGTCATGGACGCGACGACGCCGCGCGACGGAGGCGTCGTGACCTCCTCGGGGGGCGTCTGCAACTGCACGGTTCCAGGGCGAGGGACCGCCCCCGACGCGCCCGCAGCCCTCGCGGTGGCGGCCGTCCTGGCGGCCACGCGGCGCCGCCGCGGGCGGTCGTCGTCCGGGGCCTGACACAGATTGACAATCGGTTTTTCCTCCCGCTACGGTCGCGGGTCATGGAGATCCCTCCTCTCGGCGACCTGGAGATGGCGACGCTCGAGCACCTCTGGGCGCAGGGCACCGCGGACGCCAAGGACGTGCACCGCGCGATCGGCGAGCCCCGGGACATCACGCTGAGCACGATCCAGAGCACGCTGGAGCGGCTGCACCGCAAGCGGCTCGTCATCCGCGGGAAGGTGAGCCACGCGTACCGCTACGCGCCCGCGCTCTCGCGCGCCGAGTTCCGCGCGCGCGCCATGGCCGCGGCCGCGGGCGACCTCAAGGGCGCCGACGCCGAGGGCGTGATGGCCGCGTTCGTCGACCTCGTCGCGCGCGCCGACAAGCGAAAGCTCGACCAGCTCGCGAGCCTGGTCGCCGCCGCCAGGGCCCAGCGCAAGGAGCGCCGCTGATGCTCCCCACGGCCGTGGTCTTCGTCGCGTGCGTCTCGCTCGCGCTCGCGGTCGCGGTGCGCGTCGCGCAGACGCCCCTGCTCGCGGCCCTCGGGCGGCTGGCCCCTCGCCCCCGAGTGCGATGGCTCACCGGCGTGATCGCGGCGCCGCTGTGCGCGGGGACGGTCGCCCTGCTGCTCGCGCTCGGTCACTGCGTGGCGCCCCGGCTGATCGGTCTCGATGACGACTGCCGCGGCGTCGCTGGCGCGGGGTGCGCGTTCTGCCTGCTCCTGCCGGGGAGCGCGGGTGGCTTCGCGTGGCTGCTCTCGGCCCTCGTGACGCTGCCGCTGGTGCGGCAGAGCGTGCGAAGCACGCGAGGGATCTGGCTCGCGCGGCGCGCTCGCGAACGCCTTCGCGCGGTCGCGGCGCAGGGGCCCGACGGCGTGTGGCGTGTGCCGGGCGCCGGGGCCTTCGTCGTGGGGTGGCCCGACGCGGTCGTGTGCATCGGCGAGGAGCTCTCCCAGAGCCTCGACTCCGACGCCGTGAAGGCGGTCGAGGCGCACGAGGACGAGCACCGCGCGCGCGGCGACGTGTGGCTGCGCGCCGTGACCCGCCTGCTCGCCGCGGCGCACCTGCCCGCGACGGGGCGAGCGCTGCTCAGCGCGCTCGATCTGGCGATCGAGCAGGCGTGTGACGCTCGCGCGAGCGAAGCGGTGGCCGACCCGCTGATCGTTGCGCAGGCGCTCATCGACGCGGCCCGCATGCAGGGGCACGACGGCGGCGCGACCTGCGTGCCGGCCTCGCTCGACGCCCGGGTCGAGGCGCTCTGCGCGCCGGCGCCGGCCGGGGGCGTTCGCGGCCTGCCCGCTGTCGCAGGCGCGCTCGTCGCCCTCGCGGCCGTGGCGCTGCTGCTCAATCACCAGATCCATCGAGCGGCCGAGACCCTGACCCACCTGGTGAACCGCTGAGCGAGGCGCCACGGCCCGCTCTACAGTCGTGCGCTGCGCAGGCGGAGCGCGTTGGCGATGACCGAGACGGAGCTCAGGCTCATGGCCGCGGCGGCGATCATCGGGCTGAGCAGCCACCCCGTGAAGGGGTAGAGCACGCCGGCCGCGACGGGCACGCCCAGGGCGTTGTAGCCGAACGCGAATGCGAGGTTCTGGCGGATGTTGGCCATCGTCGCGAGGCTGAGCCGCCGCGCCCGCGCGATGCCGCGCAGGTCGCCGCGCACCAGCGTGACGCCGGCGCTCTCGATGGCCACGTCGGTGCCCGTGCCCATCGCGATGCCCACGTGCGCCTGCGCGAGCGCGGGCGCGTCGTTGATGCCGTCGCCCGCCATCGCCACGCGCCGCCCCTCGGACTGGAGGCGCTCGATCACCTCGGCCTTCTGCGTGGGGAGCACCTCGGCGACGACCTCGTCGAGCCCGAGCGTGCGGGCCACGGCCTCGCCCGTCGTGCGAGAGTCGCCCGTGAGCATCACGAGGCGCAGGCCCTCGTCGTGGAGCGCGCGCACGGCCTCGGCGGTGGTCGCCTTGATCGGGTCGGCGACGCCCACCAGGCCTGCGGGCGCGCCGTCGACGGCGACGAACATCGCCGTCTGCCCCTCGGCCCGCAGCGCCTCGGCGCGCGCCGCGAGGTCGCCGAGCTCGACGCGCAGGTCGTCCATCAGCGCGCGGTTGCCGAGCGCGACGGCGCGGCCGTCGACGCGGCCTGTGACGCCCTTGCCGGTCACCGCCGCGAAGTCCTCGGCGCGCGAGAGCGTGACGCCGCGCTGCTTCGCGCCGGCGACGATGGCCGCCGCGAGCGGGTGCTCGCTGCCCTGCTCCAGGCTCGCCGCGAGGCGCAGGAGGTCGGCCTCGTCGCGGCCCTGCGTGGGCGCCACCGTGACGAGCTTCGGGCGCCCCTCGGTGAGGGTGCCGGTCTTGTCGACCACCAGCGTGTCGACCTCGCGCAGCACCTCGATGGCCTCGGCGTTTCGAAACAGCACGCCGGCCTGCGCGCCGCGCCCCGCCGCGACCATGATCGACATCGGCGTGGCGAGGCCGAGGGCGCAGGGGCACGCGATGATGAGCACGGCGACGGCGTTCACGAGGGCGTACGCGAGGCGAGGCTCCGGGCCCCACAGCGACCACGCCGCGAAGGTCAGCGCCGCGACGGCGATCACCGCGGGCACGAAGTACCCCGCGACGGTGTCGGCGAGCCGCTGGATCGGCGCGCGGCTCCGCTGGGCCTCGCCGACCATGGCGACGATGCGGGCGAGCAGCGTGTCGCGCCCCACGCGGGTCGCGCGCATCACCAGCGCGCCGTGGCCGT
>JBDHVF010000587.1:0-5583 GCA_039809605.1 Polyangiales bacterium
GGCTGCGCGGGTGCGCTCGCCATGACCCGCGGCGCCGAGAGGCCCGACGACGAGCTCTGCGAGTGGCCGCCCGGCCCGTCGGCGGGAGAGCGGAGCGCGAGGCCCGCGACGGTGGGAGCGCTTCCCGGGGTCCACCGCGCGGCGAAGGGCTCGAGCGCCGCGGCGAGGGCGCCCGCGTGTTCGAAGCGCTCCGCGGGGTCGCGCGCCATGGCGCGGCGCACGATCGCCGAGAGCTCCGGGGGGATGTCGTCGCGGTACGACCCGAGCGGCGAGGGCTCGGTGGTCATCACCTTGAGGAAGATGTCGGGGATCGACTCGCCCTTGATGGGCAGGTGCCCCGAGAGGGCCTGGTAGAGCATCACGCCGAGCGAGTAGACGTCGCTGCGCGCGTCGAGCTCCTTCAAGCCCTGGAGCTGCTCGGGCGACATGTACGAGGGCGTGCCGATGATCTGCCCGGTGCGGGTCATGGTCTGGCCCGCGGCGACGTCGGGGTGGGCGCCCGCTTCGAGCTTCGCGATGCCGAAATCGAGCACCTTCACGTAGTCGGGGTCGCGGTCGCGCCGCACCAGGAACACGTTGGCGGGCTTGAGGTCGCGGTGGATGATCCCGATGGCGTGCGCACGCCCCATCACCGCCGCGATCTGGTGGAGGATGTGGCACGCGCGCTCGACCGGGAGCGGGGTGTCGTCGCGGAGCGCGCGCTTGAGCTCGCGGCCGTCGAGCAGCTCCATCACCATGAACACGTCGCCCTCGGGCGTGCGGCCCATGTCGACGATCTCGACCACGTGGGGGTCGCCGATGGCCGTCGTCGCGCGCGCCTCGCGCATGAAGCGCTCGACGAGCACGGGGTCGTTCACGTACTGCGCGAGCAGGGTCTTGACCGCGAGGCGCCGCCCGGTGTGCACGTGCACGGCTTCGAAGACCGCGCCCATGCCGCCGCGCCCGATGGGGCGCACGACCCGGTAGCGCTCGGCGAGCACGAGCGCCTCGTCGGCCTGCGGGGGGTCAGCGCTGCTCACGGAGCCCCTCCTCGCGCACGACCGCGCGGCTCACGGAGGGGTCGGGCGACACGATCCACGCGACCACGCCCGCGACGGCCATCGCGAGGCCGGCGCTCACGGCCACGTCGGCCACGACGTTGAGGGTGTTGACCCGGTCGAGCGTGGCGCGGTCGGGCGACTGGTCGAAGTCCGAGTGCCCCGCGAGCGCGACGGCGCCCACCACGAGCCCGCCCACGGCGACCGCGGCGCCGCCGAAGGTGAGCGCGGGGATCCACCGCGGGCGGTGCCCCTCGGGGTCGCCCAGGCTCACGCGCAGGTCGAGCGCGCGACCCGGCCGGAGGTTGACCTCGCGCTGCCACGGGGTGCGCCCCGCGCGCTCGACGCGCACCGTGGCGCCGCCCGCGTCGAGGTCTCCGGTGAAGGGCGCGGCGCCGATGCGCTGGCCGCGCACGATTACCGCGGCGCCCGGCACGTTGGTCGAGACCGACAGCACCGAGGCCCTGGCGAGGTCGCGCGGCAGGCGCTCGTCGAGCGACGCGCCCGCCTCGCCGAGCGTCACGTCGCGCACCACGTCGAGGTGCCCCGCGCGCCTCAGTCGGACGTGGTGCGCGCCCTCGGGGAGCGTGAGCGCGAGGGGCGTCGCGCCCGCGACCGCGGCCCCGTCGACCTCGACCGACGCGCCGGGCGGCGTGGTGGCGATGCGCAGCGACCCCACCACGGGCGGGAGCTCGAGCGAAACCTCCACCTGCTGCCCCCGCGCCACGTCGACGCGCCGCCGCTGCTCGTGGTAGCCCGCGCGCCGCACGATCACCTCGTGGGGGCCGGGCGCCACGGCGAGCACGCGCGGCGAGGCGCCGAAGTCACCGAGCTCGGGGCGGTCGAGGTAGAGCGTGGCGCCCGGCGGCGTGGTGCGCACTTCGATGCGCGCGAGGCGCGGGGCGAGCTCCGCGAGGGCGCGCTCGGCGGCGGCGCGGCCGGGGCCCTGCGCGTCGGGCCGCGCCACGTAGTCGCTGAAGAAGCGGTACGCCTCGGCCTCGCGGTGGAGCACGAGGTAGGTCTGCGCCACGTTGTAGATGGTGTTGGTCGTGGGCGCGAGGCGGTGCGCCTGGAGGAAGTGCGAGAGCGCCTCCTCGTAGTCGTGCGACTGGTAGCGCGCGGTGCCGAGCTCGAAGTGCAGCCGCGCCTCGGCCGCGTCGTCGGCGCGCGCGCCGCGCGCCGCGAGCACGCACGCGGCGGCGAGCAGCCATGAGGAGTGGGCGGCTTTCACGGCGCAACGTTCTCCGATCGGCCCGCCGGAGGCAATGGCCCATGGGCCCCGACGGACGCACACGGTACGCGCGCCCCGCGGGCGATGCGAACTGCGACAGGTGTTTCCTTTCGGGGCGTGCGCGCGCTCGGGGGGCGGGCGCGGGGGCGTCGATGAAAGCGCCTTCTGCGCGGCGTGGCACGCGCGGTGCGGAAGACGACGCGCCGACGCGCCATGACGGCGACGTCTGCGACGGAGGTGCTGCTCGATGAAGCTCCCCATGCTGGTGATCGGGTGCGCGTCGCTCCTCGCCTGCGGCACGAAGGACGGCGCCTCGCCGCCCCCGCGCCAGGCCCCGCCCGACGCCTCCACCGACGCGGGCGCGGGCGCGAGCGCGGCCCCGACGGGGGGCGCCGTGGTGACGCTCGCGGGCACGTCGGAGGGCGGCGACGCCGACGGCTCGGGCGCCGAGGCGCGCTTCAACAACCCCGTGAACGTCGCCGTCGGCCCCGACGGAAACGTCTACGTGTCCGACTACGACAACGGGCTCCTCCGCGTGGTGACCGCCGCGGGCGCCGTCACGACGCTCACGCGCCAGGGCGATTTCGCAAAACCCTTCGGCCTCGCGTTCACGCCCGACGGCACGCTCTACGTCGAGACCGACACCGACGAGACCCGCGAGCGGGGCAACCAGGTCGGCTGCCTCTGGCGCGTCGACCGCGGCGGCCACGCCACGATGCTCGCGCGCCGCGTGGGGCGCCCGCGCGGCCTCGCGGGCCTCGCCGACGGACGCGTCGCCTTCGCCGACCCGGCGCACCACGTCGTGGGCATCTTCACGCCCGCGACGCGCCAGCTCACGGTGATCGCGGGCGTGCGCGACCAGGCGGGCTACGCCGACGGCGACGGCGCCGCCGCGCGCTTCAACGGCCCCTCCGACGTCGTCGCCACGGGCGACGGGCTCGTCGTGACCGACCAGGGCAACCACCGGCTTCGTGCGGTGACGCTCGCGGGCCGCGTCACCACGCTCGCGGGCAGCGGGCGCGCCGGGTCCGACGACGGCGAGCGCGCGGCGGCGACGTTCGACCGCCCGCAGGGCCTCGCGCGCGACCGCGACGGCAACCTCTACGTCACCGGCATGGGCGGCTACCGCGTGCGCGTCGTGACGCCGTCGGGGCGCGTCACCACGCTGGCCGGCGCGGGGCGCGCGGGCTACCTCGACGGCGCCGCGCTCGACGCGCAGTTCACCGGGCTCGAGGGCATCGACGTGGCGCCCGACGGCGCCGCCCTCTTCATCGCCGACGGCACGCGCGGCGAGGAGCGGGGCAACCACCGCGTGCGACGGCTCACGCTCGAGCGCTGACGCGCTGTCGAAAAGAGGCGCCCGCGCGGGCTCTGCCCGTAGCCTCGCCGCGATGCACACCGCGGCGCTCGTTCCGTTCACCCCCGCGCGCGAGCGGGCGCGCCACGCGCGGCTCGTGGCGCGCGTTCGAGAGGGCACGCTGCTCGCGCCCGCGTGGGTGCTCTGCCCGCGCGAGGCGCTGCGCGCGTCGCTCGAAGACCGCGTCGCCCGCGCGGGGGGCGCCTTCGCGCGCCTGCACGACTGGGAGCACCTCGCGCGCGACCTCGACGACCTCCTGGGCCTCCCGCTCGCGCCCGCGCCCGACGAGGCCGAGCGCGCCCTGGCCGTCGAGCGCTGCCTCGCCGCGCGGGCGAGCGCCCACCCCGACCTCGGCGACCCGCTGCGCGCCGACCCCTTCGGCGTGGCCCTCGCGCTCCTGCGCGTCGCCGACCTGTTACGCCTGCACCGTTGGGACGGCGCCTCGACCCCCGCGCCCGCCTCGCCCGGCGACGGCGCGTCGCGGCTCGTGGCCTCGCACGTGGAGCTCCTCGGCGACGTCGTGCGCTCGCTCGAGGCGCACCTCTCCTCGCGCGCGATGCTCGACACGCCCGCGCGCCTTCGAAGGGCCGCCGACGCGCTGCGCGAGGGGCCGCGCATCCCCCGCGCGCGCCTCGCGGTCGAGGGCGTCGACCGCCTCGCGCCGCTCGAGCGAGACGTGCTCCTCGGGCTGCGCGCCGCGGGCGTCGAGGTCGACGTCGCCCCGTGGGTCGAGGGCTGGCCCCACGACGCGCGCCACCCCGACGCCGCCCCCGCGCCCGAGGGCGACGCGGCGCGCCTGCTCGACGCGCTCGACGCGGGCGCGGCGCGGTGCGTACGCGACGACGCGAGCGTGGCGGCCGTGACCGTGAGAGACCCCTTCGACGAGGCCGAGGCGGTCGCCCGCTGGATCGCCGAAGAGGTCGCGCGCGGCGCCCACCCCGAGCGCTTCGCCGTGCACGTCGGCGCCGAGGCGGGCGCGCTCGACCGCGTGCGCAGGGCCCTCGCGCGCTACGGCGTGGCGGCGAGCGGCGTGGGCGCGACGCCCGTGCGGCAATCGGTGCCCTGGCAGGTGCTCCGCGCGTCGGTGAGCCTCGCGTGGCAGGGCGTCGACGTGGTCGACCTCACGACGGTGCTCTCGGCGCCGGGGTCGGGCATCTGGGGCGGCGACCGCGACTGGCTCTGCGCGCTGCTCCGGCGCGAGGCCCCGACCACGTGGCAGGGCGTGCGAGAGGCCCTGCGCCGCGCGACCGACGTCGCCGCACCGCAGCCCGCGCCCGCGACCGGCGACGAGGTCGAGGCCGTGGCGCTCGACGACGAGCCCGCGCCGAGCGCCGACCCCTCGCGCGTGAAGCAGCTCGCCGAGACCCGCGCCCGCGTCGAGGCGCTCGTCGACCTCTGGGAGCGCGAAGGGACCACGCTGCGAAGCGCTTCGCAGAGGTCTCTCGGCGCGCTCACGGCCGTCGTCGAGGCCACGCTGCGGCGCTTTCTCGAGCCCATGCGCTTCGCCGAGGCCATCGAAGACCCGCGCACGCAGACGGCGTGGATCGCCGCCGCCCAGTCGATCCACGCCGCGTGCAGGGCCGCGCTCGAGCGCCTCGGGCGCGTGGGCACGCACCTGCCCGCGCACGCGCCGGGGGCCTTTCTCGCGACGGCCGAGTCGCTCCTGGGCGCGACGCTCGACGCCCCGTCGCCCGCGCGCGGCGAGGGCGTGGCGCTGCTCGTCGACGACCCCTTCCCGCGCACGCGGCCCGCGGTGCTGGTGGTGACGGGCTTTCACCGCGGGCGCTTCCCCTCGCCCGTGGCGCGGCCGCTCGTGCTCGGCCCGCTCGAGCGCGAGCTGCTCGGCCGCGCGGGCGGAGACCTCGCGCGGCTGCCGAGCGAGTCGGACCAGGGCGCCCTCGCGGCGCGCGAGACCCTGCGCGTGCTCGCGCTGCCCGCCGAGCGCCTCGTCGTCGTGG
>JBDHVF010000588.1:0-5576 GCA_039809605.1 Polyangiales bacterium
GGCGGCGTCGGCGCCGGCGCCGCTCACGATGTGGAACTCCACGCGGCGGTTGGCGGCGCGGGCGCGGCGCGAGCGGCCGGGCACGAGCGGGCGGTCGGGGCCGTAGCCGTGCGAGGTCAGGCGGCCCGCCTCGACGCCGCGGGTCACGAGGCCCTGCACCACGGCCTGCGCGCGGCGCATCGAGAGGTCGCGGTTGTGGGCCGCGTCGCCCTTGTCGTCGGTGTGGCCCTCGACGTCGAGCATGGTGATGTCGGGGTTGGCGCGCATGATGGCCGCCACCGCGTCGAGGATCGCGCCGCTGCGCGCGCCCTGGATGTCGGCGCTGTCGGTGCGGAAGCGCACCTGCTCCATGATGCGGATCTGGCCCCCTTCACGGACGCCGAGCGCGGCGCCGTCGGGGCAGCCGTCGGTGTCGTCGCGGCCGTTGAAGGTCTCGGCCTGGTCGGGGCAGCGGTCGACGTCGTCGGTGATGCCGTCGCGGTCGCGGTCGCCGATGGGGCAGCCGCGGCGCGCGGGGTCGGGGTGCGCGCCCTGGGGCTCGGTCGGGCACTGGTCTTCGTTGTCGAAGATCGTGTCGTTGTCCTGGTCGGTGAGCGGACAGCCGCGGCGCGCGGGGTCGGGGTGCGCGCCGGCGGGCTGCGTCGGGCACTGGTCCTCGCCGTCGGCGACGCCGTCGTTGTCCTGGTCGCTGATGGGGCAGCCGTTGCGCGCGGGGTCGGGGCGCGGGCCCGCGGGCACGTTCACGCACTGGTCGGCGTTGTCGAAGACGCCGTCGCCGTCGGTGTCGGTCATCGGGCACCCGGGCCGCGACGCGTCGGGGTGGTCGCCCTGCGGGGTGCTCGGGCACTGGTCGTTGGGGTCGGCCACGCCGTCGCCGTCGGAGTCGGGCGGCGGGGGCGGGGCCTCTTCGGCGGGCACGCGCACCGTGAGCGAGACGCCGCCCGCGAGCCACTGCGCGTCGCCCGCGTACGCGGTGTCGTACACGTCGGTCGAGAGGTTGGCGTAGTCGTTGGTCTGAAAGACGTGGCCGTAGCGCAGCATCGGGCCGATGCCGAGGGCCTTGGCGACCTGGAACTCGAAGCCCAGGCCCGCGTCGAGGTGCAGGCGGCCCACGTCGCCGGTGATGGCGTAGCCGACGTTGCCCTCGAGCCAGAGCCTGCCCACGGTGCCGATCTTGGGCTCGAGGCGCAGGCCGCCGAGGACGCCGATCACGCGCCCCAGGCCGTCGTTGGGCGCGGGCAGGCTCGACGGAAAGAACCAGTTCGACAGGCTCACGTTGATCGAGAGCGCGTCGATGATGTTGAAGCCCACGCGAACGGTGCCCTCGAACCCGACGCCGTCGAAGCCGAGCGTGTCGCGCTGGTGGCCCGAGATCATCGCGCCGACGCCGGCCTCGCCGCGGAAGGCGAGCCGGTTGACGAACCCCTGCGCCTCGGCGTCAGACCCGCGCGCCGCGAGCGCGGCGGCCGCCGCGAACACCGCGAGGTACGCGGGCGTCTTGCTAAGCCTGTTCGCTCCCTGTCCCATCGTAAGACCTCTCGTCCTTGTGGCCCCATCGCACCACGCGCGGGGCGTGTGTTGCGTCTTCCACCGTCGCAAGCCGCGCCGGTCGCGCGAGCGCCGGCGCCGCACGCTGCGGCCACCGGTCGGGGCACAATCTCAAACATTTCTCGTAGCGATTCAACGTGAACTTTTCACACGACAACGAAACCCGTGACGGGCCGTCGTCGCGTCGCGCGTTCTGTCTACCCGCGTGTCACGGAGACACGAGGCTCACTGCGCGGCGCACTCGTAGCGGAGCGAGACGTTGCCGTCGGGGCGCTGCGCGGCCTCGCACGCGGAGCCGTAGAGCACCACCTCGCCGGTCTGGGGGTTGTTCCAGTCCCAGCCGTCGGCGTGCGAGGGGTCGCGGGCGAGCGCCGTCGCGCCGACGCGCACGCTCACGCGCGACGGGTCGGCGACGGGGTTGGTCACGTACCGGCAGCGCACGAGCGCGGTGGTGATGGTGCGAAACGCCGTGGTGAACTGGTCGACGTCCTCGGCGCGGTAGTACGCGGGCTCGCCGGGCGTGGTGCGGGGGCGACCGCCCGCGACGGCCATGCGGTCGAGCGTGCGAGGCAGCGAGGCGATGTCGTCGCCGGGGGTGCCGATCACGAACGTGGGCACGCCGTCGCGCGCGAGCCGCGAGAGCAGGTCGATGGTGCGGCCGTCGTCGAGGCACGAGAGGTTGCCGCTGGGGCCGCCGCAGCCGCGGGGGCTGGTGCACACGCAGCTCGACCCGCGGAGCAGGGGGTTGCAGTTGGGCCCCCCGTCGGTGGCGAGCACGAGGTAGCGCCCGCGCACGCGGCCCACCGCGGGCGTGGTGCGGTAGTAGTTCGCCGCGGTCTGCAGGGCCTCGTAGGTGGGCGTGCCGCCCGTGGGGTTGGTGCGTCGCAGCGCCGCGAGCACGTTGCCGCCGTTCGTGAGCCGCGGCGTGAGCTCGACGCGGCCGTTGTCGCCGCACTGGTTGTCGCTGGTGATCGCGCCGGGGAACTGGATCAGGCCCACCCACAGCTCGCGGTCGACCGCGGGCAGCACGCTCGCGAGGGCCGAGGTGACCGCGCCCCAGCGCGTGACGCCCGAGGGCGTGCGCTCGCCCATCGAGCCCGAGCGGTCGATGACGAAGATCACCTCGGCCGCGAAGCGCTCCGCGGGCAGCGGGCGCGCGGCGCAGACGTCGGGCGCGTCGGTCGCGTCGGTCGCGTCGGCGACGTCCATCACATCGACGTGGTCTTCGGGGAGCTCGACGTCGGGCACGAGCAGCCCGGTCTTGGCGCCGCAGCCGGCGAGCAGCGCGGTGAGGAGGAGGTTGCCAGCGAGCGCGCGCATCGCCCGCGAGGGTACGCGAACGCCCGCCGGGCTACCAACGGGGGTCAGTCGTTGTCGCCGCCCTCGCCGCCCTCGCCCGAGCGCTCGCGCATGTTGCGCACCGAGCGCGAGAGCGAGGTGCCCGAGAGCAGGTGCGAGAAGATCTCCGCGGGGCTGCGTCCGCCGAGCAGCGCCACGAGGTTCATGTTGTTGGCCGCGGCCTTCATGACCTCGCTGTCGGCCGCGGCGTGCAGGGCCGCGACGAGCTCGGGCTGCACGGCGCCGAGCTTGACCGCGTCGGCCTCGGCCACCGCGCGGGCGCGCTGCTGCTCGATCTGCGCCACGGCGGCGAGGTGCGCCTCGTCGACCTTGTAGGCGAGCTCCGCGGCGCGCGCGGCGGTCTCGGCCTCGAGCATCTTCTTCGTGGTGGTCGACTCGGTGAGCTCGCGCTCCGAGCGCACCTCGAACTCGAGCACCTTCTCCTGGTGGCGCTGCTGGCGCTCGAGCTCGGCGGCCTTGTGCTCGGCGACGAGCTCGACGTTGCGCATCGCCACCGTGTGCTGCACCTCGGCGGCCAGGGCCTCGGTCTCGGCCTTGCGCTTGAACGCCGTGCGCGCGAGGCCCTGCTGCTCGGCGTCGACGCCGTCCTGGTGCCGCGCGCTCTCGAGCCTGCGCGTGGCCTGCGCGTCCTGGAGCTGGAGCTTGACCGACTCGCGCTGCACGGTGAGAAAGAGCTCGGCGAGCGACGCCTCGGCCACGGCGGCCGCGAGCACGTCGACCTGGTCGACCACCATGCCGTTCTCGGCGAAGCGCATGGCCCCTTCGGTGAGCAGCGCCTCGCGCACCACCGCGGCGAAGTCGGTGATGAGCCGCGCGGCGCCCTGGGTGCGGGCCGCCTCGCGCACGCGCGCCCGCACCGTGTCCGCCAGGAGCTTCACCGGGTCCTCGACGAGGAACCACGCGTCGCCCTCGCCCTCGAAGTGCCCCGCGAAGCCGAGGCGCACCTTGAAGCGCACGAAGTCCGACGAGTCGACCTCGAAGTTGTCCGAGAGCCTCCCGCCGCGCACGCGCAGGAAGCACGTGGTCACGGTGCTCTTGCCGTCCTTCGAGGGGCCCTTCGAGAGCTTGAGGGCCGTGAGGTTCTCCTCGTAGTCGAGCAGCACCACCTTGGGCCCCACCTCGACGCGCCGCCCGTGGCGCGACGTGATGAGCACGGCCTCGTTGTTGGGGATCGTCACCGAGATCGCCCACGGGGTCGTGACGGCCTCGTCGCGCGTGACCTTGTGGGGCTCGGCGTGGCCGATCCAGAGGTTCCACTGCTCGCGCGGGACCCTTCGCATCACGTGCTCCTCGTACCGGGGGTCGACCAGGTACGAGGTCTCGCCGCGCACGATCTTGACCATGCCGGTGCGCAGGTCACGCACGTAGATCCCGCTCTTCTGGTCGATGCCGATGGCGTTGATCACCACGGCCCCGTGGTCGTTGCCGACGTGCGGCTCGCGCGACTCGGGGTGAATGACCTCGGCCTCGATGAAGGGGAAGAACACCGTGGGCTGGCCCCGCACGATCATCTCGTGGCCGGGCTCGTACACCTCGCGGTCGAGGGGGTATCCCGCGGGCAGGTGCTGCGCGAGCTTCGCCTTCGTGATGGGCGCGATGATGCGCAGCCAGAGGGCCTGGTGCTCGGCGAGCTCGTACGCGTCGTAGACGCGCCGCCGCGAGCCGCGCTGAAGGAACGTGTCGTGCGGCCCGGGGAACACGCGCGCGGGGCCCTTCACGATGCGCGGGTTGCCGTCGGCGTCGAAGAGGATGCAGAACTCCTTCGGGCCGAGCACCACGGCGCGGCGCGCGTAGGGGTCCATGGGAACGCCCTGCGTGCGGCGCTCGCCGATGGCGCCGCCCTTGCGGCGCTGCGGTCCCTGCAGGGCCTGGCCGCGCTCGTCGAACGCGCCGTCGAGCGCGGTGAGCATCACGGCGCGCTGGCCCGTGGTGAGGTCCGCGCGGTGCCGCAGCTCGTTCTTGAGCACGCTGAACTGCTTGGCGCTCATGCCCTCGCGCACCTGCGCCACGAGCTTCGCGCACTCCTGCTGCGCGGCCTGCGGGAGCGTCGCGATGCCGTCCTCGTCGGTGTCGGTCTTCACGAGGGTCGACGGGTCGACGTCCTCGACAGGGGCGACGATCTCGATGCCCGACGGGGGGATGAAGAGCTGCGTGTGGCGGCCCTGGATCACGATGCGCTGCCCGAGCCGGAGCTGCGAGGGCGTGTGGGAGGCCTCTCCCTTGGGCGAGCTCGGCGTGGGCGTGTGCTCGTCGCCCGAGTCGATGACGGCGCTCGAGAGCCCCGCCGACTCGATCACGAGCTTGTAGTACCGGGCCTTCTCCTCGACCTGGCCCACGACCTCGACGAGCAGGTAGTGGTTGGCGCCGAGCTTGTGCGCGGGGCGCACCTCGGCCGACTGCCCCGGCCACAGCGGGAACGCGCAGGGCCCCGGGATGATGCGCGTGGTGCCGAGGTGCAGCTCCTTCTCCTTGTTGCCGCCGGGCACGTGCGAGCCGTTGGGGTACTCCTCGGTGGCCTCGCCGCGCATGGGGTTGGTGAGCACGACGTACTCGCCGTCGCGCGCGACGATGAAGGGCCGCGCCTCCATGGGGGCCTGCTCGAAGCCTCCGCGGTCGTTGGCGCGCACGATGCGGTCGTTGGCGCTGGGCGTGAACTCCGTGGGGCCGAC
>JBDHVF010000589.1:0-5576 GCA_039809605.1 Polyangiales bacterium
CGCCACCAGCCCGCGGGGCGCCGCGTGCGCGTCACCTCGTCGGACCTGTCGCCCGAGTACCTCGCCGCCGGCCGCCGCGCCGCCGAGGCCGAGGGCGTCACCGACGTGACGTGGGAGCTGCGCGACGCGCTCGACCTCGGCGAGCTGCGCGCGCGCGGCGACGTCGACCTCTTCCTCTGCACCCAGGCCGTGCACCACCTCTCGCCGGGGCAGGTCGTGCGGATGATCTCGCAGGCCATTCACTCGGCGCCCGGCGGGCTGCTCGTGGTCGACCTCTACCGCGGCGCGGCCGCGGCGCTCGCGGCGCTCGCGCTCATGCCCGTGGTCACCCCGTGGCCGGTGATCGTGTACGACGGGTTCCAGTCGGTGCGCAGGGCCTACACCCCCGCGGAGTTCGCGCTGCTCGCGCGGCTCGCGGGCGCCTCGCGCGTCGACGCGAGGCCCCTCGGCCCCGCGTGGTGCACGCTGCACGCGCGGGGCGGGGCGCCCACGAGGGCTACATCTTCAGCAGCTTGAACGCGTGGGTCCACTGGTTGCGCAGAAAGCCGGGCGCGCACCAGAGCTGCACCAGGGGCTCGATCGCGCGCGCCCCCTCGACGCCGCCGATGTCCTCGGCGTCCCAGCCGAACTGCTCGAGCACGCCCGTCACCTGCTTCTTCGCGTCGGCGTCGTTGCCCGCGATGAACATCGTCGGCCGCCCGCCGGGAAAGCTCGGGTTCACCATGAACGCGTTGCCGACGCAGGAGAACGCCTTCACGAAGCGCGCGGCGGGCGCGAGCTTCTGGAGCCGCTCCATGAGCGAGTCGTTGGGGCCCGTGAAGAGCTGAAGGATGCCGTTCACGGGCGGGCCGCCGATGGGGTTGGTCGCGTCGATCACGACCTTGCCGGCGAGCGCGTCGGCCAGCGATTTCACCACGTCGGAGGCCACGCCGCCCGTCACCGCCAGCACCACGATGTCGCCGTGCGCCGCCACCGACGCGAAGGTCCCCTCGGCGACGCCCTTCTCGGCCGCCCACGCCGAGAGCTTGTTGCCCTCGCGGCTGCCGATGCGCACGTCGTGGCCGTGCCTCTTGAAGCCCTGCGCGAGCACCTTGCCCACGTCGCCCGAGCCGATCACGCCTACCTTGGTCATGGTCCACCTCTCTCGTCTCGCGCGCCCACCCACTATCCGTTGCCAGCGCGCCTGGGCGCGCGACGGTACACCAGCCCGTGCGCGTGGCAATCACTCGCCGCACATGGGGCGGAGCGCATCGCCTGCCCTTTCGTCCAGGTGCTCTTGACGGAGTCGAAAGCGTATCTACTTTCGCGTTCACCCCACACGCAGCCGCGTCCATAAAAACAGGACGACCGAGCGTGTGAAGCCTCGAAGCGCGAGCCGCGCGCCATATGTTGCGCGGAGCCCGTTCGCGCGCCACGTGTCTCTCGAAAGGAGCGATGTTGCCCATGACCCTGGCACGCCGCGGTGTGTCCGCGCCTGCGTCTCCATTCCCCGTGCTCCCGCTTCGCAGCGGGACGCTGTTCCCGAGCACGACGCTCACGCTCCCCGTGGGGCGCGTGCGCTCGGTGGCCCTGCTCGACGCGCTCGCGCCGGGCGCCATCATCGGCGTGGCGTTTCAGAAGGACGCCAACGTCTCCGAGCCCGGCGACGGTGACCTGCACGACATCGGCACCTGGGCCCGCGTGGCTCGCCTCGAGCGCACGCGCGATCGGGGCTTTCGCGTGACCCTCGACGGCCTCGGGCGCTTTCACCTCGGTCGCATCGCGCGCGCCGAGCCCTACTGGCGCGCCGAGGGGACCGACGCGCCCGAGTCCAACGACACGGGCCCCGAGGCCCACATGCTCGCGCAGGCCCTGCGGGAGCACGCCGCGGCCCTCGCCTCGCAGTCGGGCGGCGCGCTCTCGGGCGTCACCGCGGGCGACGACGACCCCGGCGCCGTCGCCGACCAGATCGCCGCCGCGCTCGGGCTGCCGCAGGAGAAGGAGCTCCGCGTGCTGCGCGAGCTCGACGTGACCGCGCGCCTGCGCCTCGTCGCCGAGCTGCTCGCCGAGGCCCGCGAGCTCAACGAGCTCAAGGCCAAGATCGAGAGCGACGTGCGCAAGGAGTTCGGCAAGAACCAGCGCGAGGCCCTCCTGCGCGAGCAGATCCGCGCGCTCAAGCGCGAGCTCGGCGAGGAGCACAACGCCGAGGACGAGCTTGCGACCCTGCGCAAGCGCCTCGACGACGCGGGGCTGCCCGACGACGCGCGCGCGGTGGCCGACCGCGAGATGCGCAGGCTCGAGGGCATGAGCCCGCAGAACGCCGAGGCGCACGTGATCCGCACGTACCTCGAGTGGCTCGCCGACGTGCCGTGGTCGAAGCGCGCCGACGCGAGGGACGACCTCGACGCCGTGGCCGCGCGCCTCGACGCCGACCACTTCGGCCTCGACGACGTGAAGAAGCGCATCCTCGAGCACATGGCCGTGCTCAAGCTCTCGGGCAACCCCCGCGGCACGATCCTGTGCCTCGCGGGGCCTCCGGGCGTGGGCAAGACCTCGCTCGGGCAGTCCATCGCCGACGCGACGGGCAGGCCCTTTCTGCGCATCTCGCTCGGCGGCGTGAGGGACGAGGCCGAGATCCGCGGCCACCGCCGCACGTACGTGGGCGCCCTGCCCGGCCGCATCATGCACGCGATGCGAAAGGCGAAGGTGAAGAACCCGGTGCTGCTGCTCGACGAGATCGACAAGCTCGCGCAGGGCTGGCAGGGCAACCCCGAGGCGGCGCTGCTCGAGGTGCTCGACCCCGAGCAGAACCGCACCTTCACCGACCACTACCTCGAGGTGCCCTTCGACCTGTCGGAGGTGCTCTTCGTGTGCACCGCCAACGACCTCGGCGCGCTCTCGGCGCCGCTGCGCGACCGCCTCGAGATCATCGAGATCCAGGGCTACACCGCGGAGGAGAAGCTCCACATCGCGCGCCGGCACCTCATCCCCAAGCAGCTCAAGGAGCACGCGATCCCCGAGGAGTCGCTCGCGGTGAGCGACGGCGCGCTGCGGGCGATGATCCGCGACTACACCCGCGAGGCGGGCGTGCGGCAGCTCCAGCGCGAGATCACCAAGCTCTGCCGCGCCCTGGCGCTCGAGGTCGCGCGCAACACCGACGCGCGCCCCGTGACGCGCACCATCGAAGAGAAGGACCTCGCGCAGTACCTCGGCAAGGCCCGGTTCTTCAGCGAGGTGGCCGAGCGCACCGCGGTGCCCGGCGTGGCCACGGGCCTCGCGTGGACGCCCGTGGGCGGCGACATCCTCTTCATCGAGACCTCGCGCATGCCGGGCAAGGGCGGCGTCGAGATCACGGGCCAGCTCGGCGACGTGATGAAGGAGTCGGCGCGCGCCGCGCTCACCTACGTGCGCAGCAACGCCGGCACGCTCGGCGTCGACCCGGGCTTCCTCGCGGCCAACGACGTGCACATCCACGTGCCCGCGGGCGCCGTGCCCAAGGACGGCCCCTCGGCGGGCGTGACGATCTTCACCGCGCTCACGTCGCTGCTCACCGGGCGCCGCGTGCGCAGCGACACGGCCATGACCGGCGAGTGCACCCTGCGCGGGCGGGTGATGCCCGTCGGCGGCATCAAGGCCAAGGTGCTCGCGGCGCACCGCGCGGGCATCACGCGGGTGGTGCTCCCCGCGCGCAACCGCGCCGACGTCGACGAGGTGCCCGAGGCCGTGCGCTCGGCGATGGAGTTCATCTTCGCCGACGACATGAGCCAGGTGCTCGCCGCCGCGCTCGAGCCCGCGGGCTCGGAGCCCAGGCCCTCGCTCTCGATCCCCCCTCCCCCCGACGAGTCGCGGCGCGGCGAGCGCGACGCGGTCTAGGCCCGGCACCTCCCCGAAGCAACCGACGCCCCCGTCCCGCGATCTCGCGAGGCGGGGGTCGCGGTCAGTGCCCGCCGAGGTGTCGCACGACGTGCTCCGCGAGCACGCCCACGGCGGCGCCGACCGCCACGGCCGAAGCCATCATCACGGCGAAGCGAGGGAGCCACGGCTTGCGGGCGCGGGGCAGCCGCTCGGTGGCCTCGTGCGCGCGGGGTCGCGGGGTCGCGCGCCGCGGGGGCGACTCGCGCGGCCTGCGGTGGCGCACGGTGTCGGCGAGGTCTCGGGGCAGCGGGCGCAGGGGCTTCACCCCGGTCGCGAGGTGCCACTCGGGGATCGCGCCCTCCTCGGGGGGCGGCGGGACCAGCACGTCGCTGCCGGCGAAGGCCCTGGCCAACGCGTCGTCGGCGCTCGCGGGCGCCAGGGAGGGAGGCGCTGGGGGGGGAAGCGAGGAAGGCGACGCGGCGCTCATGGGGTCGTTGCCGTGATCAACGGCCGCTCCTCGTGACGGCTTGACCCCGGCGGCGCGAATCGTCGGTGCACCGGCGGCGCGGCGCGGCGTGATAGCCTCGCGGCCCACGGCGAACCCCATGCTCGACCCCTCGTTGATCCCGCTGGTGCAGCGCCTCGACCGTGACCCCGAAGACCAGGAGGCCATGCTCCAGCTCTGGCGCGCCCTCTCGGAGCGCGGGGACCACCAGACCCTCGCCGTGCTCGCGGAGAAGGTCGCCGGGAGGCAGCGCAACGCCGCCGCCGCCGCGGACCTCTTGCACCGCGCCGCGGAGCTGTGGTCGCGCGAGCTCGGGCGTGACGAGCGCGCGGTGCCGCTCTGGCAGAAGGCGCTCGAACTGGCGCCGCAGCACGAGGCCGCCGCGGCGGGCCTCGCGGGGGCGTTCGTGCGCGCGGGCCGCGTCGACCTCGCCACGCCCCTGCACCGCCGCGTGCTCGAGCGCACGCAGGACCCGCGGCGGCGCCTGCCCGTGCTCGAACAGATGTCGGTGATCCGCGCCGAGGCGGGCGACGCCGCGGGCCAGATCGAGGTGCTGCGGGAGATCGTCGCGCTCGACCTGCCCGTGGCCGCCACCGTGGAGCACCGCCGCGCGCTCGCGCGGCTGCTCGTGCAGCGGGGGCGCGCGGCGCAGAGCGAGGGCGACAACGACGCGCCGCCCGACATTCGAGAGGCCGCGCGGCTGCTCGGGTCGATCGCGCGCGAGGGGGGCACCGCCCGCGGGCAGGACTTCGCCGCCGCCGCGCTCGCCCTGTGGCCCGGCGAGGAGAGCGCGTTCGCGATCCTCCAGTCGAGCCTGTCGCTGCGGCACGCGGAGCTCACCACGCTGCGCATCAAGTTCCTGGCGGCCAACCCCGCGAGCCGCGTGGCGTCGCAGGTGCGGGGCGACCTGGCCGACGGCTACCTCGCCGCGGGCCGCGTCGACGACGCCATCGCGGTGCTCGCCGCGTCGGCGGGCGAGGATGCCGGCGCCGCGCAGCGCCTCGCGCGGCTCTACGAGCGCACCGGGCGCTACAAGGACCTCGCCGCCCTGCTCGCCGCGACGCCGCTGCCGACCGACCGCACGCAGCGCCTCGCGCTCCTGCGGCGGCGCGCGTCGGTGCAGCGCGCGGTGGGCGACCGCAAGGCGCTGCTCGCGGGCCTGCGCGAGGTGCTCGCCGAGGCGCTCGCCGACCCCGAGGCGCTCGGCGAGGTCGAGCGCGACTGCCGCCTGCGCGGC
>JBDHVF010000590.1:0-5568 GCA_039809605.1 Polyangiales bacterium
GCGCTCAACGGCGCGCTCGCGGCCTCGGCCGCGCCCGACCCGCGCTACGGCCGCTCGTACATGGACCACCTCGCGGCGCTGGCCGGTGACGGCGCGGCGCCCGAGGCGGCGCGCGAGGCGGCGCGGGTGCTCCTGGCGACGCCGCTGCCGGGCGGCGAGGTGGTGGCGCTGCGCACGCCGGCGAGCGACGCGCGCGCGCTCGACGCCGCCGAGACGGTCATGGCGCACGCCTACGCGCTGGTGGTGAGGAGCGAGGGAGAAGGCTCAGGAGCCTGAGCCCGACGAGCCGCCGCCCTGTGCGGGCCAGTTGCCCGTCTGGCCCGAGGGGGGGCCGTTGGCGTCGCGCTCGCGGAGGTCGTGCTTGACCATGAGGCGCTGGAGGTGGCGGCGGTCGATGCCCGACGTGCGCGCGGCGGCCGACACGTTGCCCTGGTGCGACGCGAGGAGCTTCGTGAGGTAGGTCTTCTCGAAGATCTCGGTCCAGATCTCCTTGGCGTCGTGGAAGGGCAGGTCGGTGCGGATCTCGTGGCCGCCGGGGCGCTCGAGGCTGACGTGGCCGCGCGCGAGGGCCGCCGGGTCGGGGCCGAGCACCGCGAAGCGCTCGACGAGGTTGCGCAGCTCGCGCACGTTGCCGGGGAAGTCGTAGTGCGCGAGGAGCTCCATCGCGCGGCGGTCGAGGCCGGGGTAGGCCGGGAGCGACTGCGCGCCGCGGCGGCGGTTGAGGTCGTCGAGGATGGTGTCGACGAGCACGGGCACGTCTTCGAGGCGCGAGCGCAGCGGCGGGAGCTTCACCACCACGGCCGCGAGGCGGTAGTAGAGGTCCTGGCGGAAGCGGCCCTCTTTCACCTCGCGCGGGAGGTTGCGCGCGGTCGAGGCCACCACGCGCGCGTCGACGGGCACCGCGCGGTCGGAGCCCACGGGGCGCACCTCGCGGGCCTCGATGACGCGCAGGAGCTTGGCCTGGAGCTCCATCGGCAGCTCGGTCACCTCGTCGAGGAAGAGCGTGCCGCCCTCGGCGGCCACGAAGGCCCCCTGGCGCGCGCGCTGGGGGTCGGCGGCCTTGTCGACGCCGAAGAGCTCGCCCTCGAGCGCCTCGCGGGGGATGGCCCCGCAGTCGACGGCGATGAAGGGCCCGCCCGCGCGCGGCCCCTGGCGGTGCACGGCGTCGGCGACGAGCTCCTTGCCGGTGCCCGTCTCGCCCTCGACGAGCACGGTGATGTCGCTCGCGGCGACGCGCTCGAGCACGGCGAAGACCTCGCGCATCGCGACCGACGAGCCCACGAGGCGGCCGAAGCGCACGCCCGACGAGACCTCGTGCTCGACCGAGTCGTTGAGCGGCTCGACGCGCACGCGCGTGCCGCCGAGCGAGATCTCTCGCGTGCCGTGCAGCACGACGTCGTGCACGCGCACGTCGCCCATGAACACGCCGTTGGTGCTCCCGAGGTCGGTGACGCGAATGCCCTCGGGCGTGAGCTTGAGCGCGAGGTGCCGTCGCGACACCGAGGGGTCGGTGAGCACCAGGTCGTTCTCGTCGGAGCTGCCGACGGAGATCTCGTCCTGCGCGCCTTCGAACGAGACGCCCTTGTCGGGCCCCTCGAGCACCGTGACGCGGAGCTTCTGAAGCCTCCGCGCGACCGTTCGACCGTTGCGTTCGATGAGTTGAGTCGGGGCTGCTGTACGCTCCACGCGTTCCTCCGTTGAAGAAGCGGCGTGGAGTGTACAACCTCCGCGCGCGAGGGAAGCCACGCGCGTTCGCGAATCGTCACCGCGCCGCGGCGCCCGCATCTGCGGCCGTCGTGCCCGATGCGGGGAGCGTGCGGGCGCCTCCCGACGCCGCGGGCGCCGTCACGCGGAAGGGCCCTCTCCACGTCGCGTCGCCCGCGTTGGCGACCGAGAGCACCACGGGGCCCGTGCGCGACTCGGGCGCGAGCTCGCAGGTCACCGCGGTGGGCGTGACGCTCGCGACGGGGCACGCCACGCCGCCCACGGTCACGCCCACGCTCGCCGTCACCGCGCCGAAGTTCCGGCCGCGGAGCGTGAGCCGCGTGCCGGGCGCCCCCTGCGCGGGGGTCACCGCGGTGAGCACCGGGGGCACCGTGATGACGAAGGGCGCCGAGGTCACGGGCTGACGTCCCTCGGCTTCGACGGAGATGGGGCCGCCGCGCGAGCCGCGAGGGACGGTGAACACGATCTCCGTGGTGCTGGTGCGCGTGGGCCGCACGGTCTGGGCGCCGAGGCGCAGCGTGAGCCGCGCGGCGTCGGGTTCGAAGCCCTCGCCGCGCAGCGTGACGGTCGCGCCCACGGGCCCCGCGGGCGGCGAGACCTCGCGCAATGTCACCGGCTGGAGCACCACGTAGTCGACCGGCGCGCGGCCCGTGCCCTGGAGGCGCGCGACCACTTCGAAGCGCCCCGTCTGCGCGTTGCGCGGCACCGTGAGCTCGATGGCCTCGTGGCCGTACGAGTCGACGGGCACGTCCTGGCCGTTGAGCCGCACGCTCACGAGCGCGCGGTCGGTGGGAAAGTTCCTGCCGCGCAGGGTCACGCGCGAGCCGGGCACGCCGCGGTCGGGCTCGACGGCGGTGATGTGCGGGCGCAGCGTGACCATGAACGGATCTCTCGCGCGCGCCTGCCCGTTGCCCGCGACCTCGACGCTCCACTGGCCCGAGCGCGCGCCCGGCGGCACCTCGACCACGAGCTCGGTCGGCGTCGCCGACACGACCGTCGCGCGCTGCGCGTTGAGCGACACCTGGTCGTCGGCGGGCGTCGGCGAGAAGCCCGTGCCCGTGAGGGTCACGCGGTCGCCCACGTCGCCCGAGCGCGGCTCGAAGCGCGCGACGCTCACCGGCACGAGCACCGTGAAGTCCGTCGACGACTCGACCGGGCCGATGCCGTTGGCCGTGATCGCCACGCGGCCCGTCTGCGCGTCGCCCGGCACCGTGACGACCACCTCGCCCGGCGCCGCGCTCACCACGGGCGCGTTGCGCCCCCCGATGGTGACCGACACGCGCGCGACGTCGGCGCCGAACTGCGAGCCGCGCAGCGTCAGGCGCGAGCCCGGCGCCGCGCGCGCGGGCGAGAGCTCGCGGATCACCGGGGCCGCGCCGACGAAGAGCCGCTGCGCGGTCTCGTAGCGACCGCCGCCCTGCACCGTGACGGCGAAGGGGCCCGACCGCGCGTCGACGGGCACCTCGACCTCGAGCTCGGTCGCCGACGCGCGAAGCACGCGCACGGGCCTGCCGTCGAGCGTGACGCGGTTGCCCGCGAGGGCCGGCGCGAAGCCCGCGCCGCGCAGCGTGACGTGGCCGCCCGGGGGCACCGCCGCCGGCGCGAACTCGCGGATCACCAGGCGCTCGTTGACGGTGAGGTCGCCGGGCGAGCGCGCCTCGCCGCCGAGGGTGCGCACGAACACGGGCCCGGTGCGCGCGCCGTCGGGCACGATGACCCGCAGCGTGGTGGTGTCGCCGCTGCGCACGACCATGGGGAGGTTGCCGATGCGCACGGTGTTGTCGATGGCGCGCGCGGCGAAGTTCTGGCCGCGCACGGTCACCTCGGCGCCGGGCGCCGACGCGGCGGGCTCGACGGCGCTCACCACGGGCGCCGGCTCGGCGGCCATGACGCGGAACACCTCGGTCTCGACCTCGTCGCTGCCGTTCGAGAGCACCCAGCGGCTCGTCTGCGCCCCCTCGGGCACCACCACGGTGATGCGCTCGGGGAGCACCTCGACGGGCGTCACGGGGCGCTCGTTGAAGAGCACGCGGTAGCTGCGCTGAAAGCCCCTGCCGACGATGCGCACGCGCGTGCCGGGTGGGCCCGCCGTGGGCTCGATGTGCTCGATCATGGGGCGGGCCTGCGCGTAGAGGGCCGCGGGCGAGAGCGTCGCGAGGCAGAGCGTGAGGGCGGTGAGGTTGCGCATGGGGGGCACGGCTCCCGGTCAGGTGAGGGCGGAGGCTTCGGGCGGGGCGACGTCGTCGAGGGCGCCCTCGGCGCGGTGCGTGGCGGCGAGGTCGTCGAACACCTCGTCGAGCGGAAGCGCCGCGCCGCTCAGGGCCAGCGCGGCGGAGACGAGGTGCTTGGCGGCGTCGTAGACGGCGAGCCAGTGGGCGCGCGCGGCGGCCAGCGCGGGCGTGGTGACGTCGCGCGTGCGCAGGGCGCGCTCGTGGGTGACCACGGGCTCGAGCGCGGCGCGCGCGGCCGAGAGCTCGACGCGCCAGTGGCCGGCCTCGCGCACGCCGCCGCGGTGCTCGTCGAGGGTGCCGAGCACGTGGTCGAGCGCGGCGAGCAGGCGCACCGGGCCGCGGTGCGCGAGCGTGGGCGGCGGCTCGACGAAGAAGCGCTCGAAGGCCACGTCGCCCGCGCGGTGCGACTCGAGGTGGTGGGCGAAGCGCTGGAGCACGTCGCGCGCCTCGCGCATGGGCGCCTCGCGCGCGGCCACGACGGCGTGGAGCGACGGGTCGGCGCTCCGCGCGGCGTGCAGGTGGCCGGCCACGACGTCCGTGGCGGCGCGCAGCGCGGTCATCGTGAACTGGAGCGCGGGGTCGAACTCGCGCACGCGCCCGACGACGAGCCGCGCGACCTGCTCGATCGCGTAGTCGCCGTACACGCGGGTCTCGTCGTAATCGATGAAGGTGTCGGCCATGGGGCGGGAGGATTCCCCCCGCGGCGCGGGCTTGTAAAGATCTGAAGGTGCGCCGGGCGTAAGGCCCGGGGGGCGGCGCGCGTTCACGGGGCGATGACCGCGCTCGCCATGCAACAGGGCCCCTGGGGCTCGCTCGCGCTTCCCGCGTGGACGTCTTTGGCCTATGGTCCGCCGCGGCGCGAGACGATGACCGGTGCCGAAGCTGCCGCCGCGGAGGAGCGCGCCCTCGTCGAAGCCGCGCAGCGCGGCGATCGCGAGGCCCTCCAGAGGCTCCTCGACCGCGTCGCGCGCCCGCTCTACGCCGCGGTGATCCTCCCGCGCATCGGCAACGCCGCCGACGCCGAGGACATCCTCCGCGACGCGCTCGTGCGCGGCATGGAGCGCATCGACACCTTCCGCTGGACCGGCGCGGGGGTGTTCCCCTGGTTCCGCCAGATCGCGGTGAACCTCGTGATCGACCACGTGCGCAGGAACCAGCGCCGCGGCCGCATGGAGGACCGCTTCGAAGAGCACGTGACCCACGTCGCCCCGCTGCACCACGCGGGCGCCGAGGACGCGCTCATCGAGGCCCAGGAGCGCGCCTCGTCGTCCGAGGCCCTGCACGCCGCGATGGCCACCCTCAACGAGCGCTACCGCCGCGCGGTGGAGCTGCGCCTCATCGAGGAGCGCCCCCGCGAGGAGTGCGCCGCCGCCCTCGGCGTGACCGTGGGCAATTTCGACGTCATCCTGCACAGGGCTCTTGCGGCCTTGAGAAAGGCCTACGGAGTGCGATGAGCGACCCGAAGGACAACTGGAACCTCGACGACGGAGACGCCCCCGGCGCCGAGGAGCTCCTCGCCGCCCGGCGCCTCGCCGCCGCGCTCGACGAGGGCGCCGCCCCCTCGCCCGACGAGGCCCCGCTCGTCGACACCGCCCTGCGCGTGCGCGCCGTC
>JBDHVF010000591.1:0-5566 GCA_039809605.1 Polyangiales bacterium
GGGCGCGGCGGACGCGTCGAGGAGGCCCGCGTCGCCCGACGCGACGGACGCGTCGTCGGGCGCGAACACGCGGCGCACCTCGGGCCACCGCTGCGCGCAGAGCGAGCCCGCGGCGGTCGAGGGCGCGCACGCGGGCGGGCCCGTGAGCGCTTCGAAGCGCACGAGGGGGGTGATCGAGCGTCCGCCGTCGTCGGAGCGCCCGAGCGCGTAGCCCTCGCTCGCGAAGGGCGCGCACACGTAGAGCGCGCCCGCGTGCCACCGGAGGCAGAGCGTTCGAACGTCGTTCACGCGGCGGAAGGTCATGCCCCCGTCGTCCGAGCGCTGGAGGCGGTCGGCCGGGTCGGCGCCTCCGTACCAGAGCGTGCGCCCGTCGCCCGAGAGCGCGAAGCCGAGCATGGGGCCCGCGCTGCGCGCGACGGGGGTGAACCCGTGGCCGCCGTCGGTCGAGCGGAGGAGCACGGTGCCGCCGAGGGTTCCGTCGGCGTTGCCGGGCAGCGGCGCGCGGAGGTAGACCACGTCGGGGTCGGTCGGGTCGACGCCCGCGAGGTAGGCCTCGGTGCCGCCGTGCAGGTCGAGCGGCAGGGGCGTGAGCGTCTGCGCCCCGTCGTCGGAGCGCAGGAACACCGGGCGCGACCCGTCGAGCGCGACGCCCGTGACGTAGACCCTGCGCGCGCCCTCTCCCGCGGCCTCGATGGTGAGCGGGAGCACGCCCTCGGGGGCGCTGCCCGCGGCGGTGAAGGTCGCGCCGCCGTCGCGCGAGACGAGCACGCGGTTCTGGCCCGTGCCGTTCGACGACACCCAGTAGACGGTCTCGCCGTCGGCGCTCGAGGTCACGTCGCCGGTGAAGTCCCTCGCGGCCTCGGGCACGCGCGGGGCCGAGCAGAAGTCGGTCGTGCGCGCGAGCCCGTCGGGGATGCCCGCGAAGAGGGGCGCGCCCGCGCGCGCGCCGCCCCACGCGAGCGGCGGGTCCCACGGGGCGCCGTTGCTGTAGTCGAAGAGCTCCTCGCAGAGCCACGACCACGTGCGGCCCGCGTCGGCGCTCACCACCACCCCGAAGGTCGTGCGCACGGCGATGCGGTCGGCGCGCGCGCCAGGGCCGAGGGTGACGAACTGCGCGGCGGGGAAGCGCCCGTTGGCCCACGCCGGCGAGGGCGAGGCGAGGACCGCGAGCGAGGCGAAGAGCTGAAGAGCTCGCATGAAGAGGTCTCTTCCCGTGAAGATTCTCTCGCCTATCGCGGCGCACCCTCTTCGTCAACGCGATGGCGCAGTGCGCCCTCGAGGGGTGTTGGTGCGCTTCGCGACAGGCGCACCTCGGGCGCCCTCTCGCGCGTGGCCGGACGTCTCGAAAACATCGTGCGGTGCAGGGGATTTCGGCGCGGACGCGTCCTTGCAGCGAGGGGTCGAAGAAAGGAGCGAAGTCATGAAGCTCTCCCCTCTCGCGCTCGCGCTCTCGTGGAGCCTCGCGAGCGCGGGTGCATTCGCTCAGGCCTCCCGCCCCGAGGAGATCACGGTGGCCCCGCCGCCGACGCCGCGCGAGGTCAGGCCCGAGGCGCCTTCGCCCGACCACGAGTGGGTGCCGGGCTACTGGCGCTGGAACGGCGAGCGCTACCTCTGGAGCGCGGGGCGCTGGGAGCGGCCCCCGCGGCCCGGGCAGCACTGGGTCCAGCCGCAGTGGATGCGCCACGGAGGCGATTGGATCTTCGTGCCCGGACTCTGGTCGTCGCCCGAGGTGCCGTCCGAGGCGCCGGCCCCGCTGCCCGACGTGGTCCCGACCACGCGCGTCGCGCCCACGCCCATGCCTCCGCCGCCGACCCCACTGGCCGCGCCGATCGTCGCGCCGTCGATGGCGGAGATGATCCCCGAGATGGTCACGCGCCGCACGGCCGCCCGCGCGCTGCCTGCGGGGCCGATCGAGACCTCGGTCGCGCCGCCCGCGCGCCGCGCCGAGCGCCGCCCCGCCGCGCATCGTCGCGGCGACGTCTGGGTGCCGGGCTACTGGTCGTGGAACAACACCCAGTACGTCTGGGTCGCCGGCCGCTGGGAGACGCCCCCGCGCGGTCACGCGTCGTGGGTGCAGCCGCGGTGGTCGCACCGCGGGCGCCGCTGGGTCTTCACGCCGGGCCGCTGGCGCTGACGGTCACGCCGACGAGCGCCCCGGGCCGCAGTAGCGCGCGGCGAGCCGCAGGAGGTCGTCGAGCATCACGGGCTTTCGCAGCACCCACGCGCCGTCGAGCGAGCGCGCCCGCTCGTGCACCTGCATGTCGGCCGTGAACACCACCACCGGGATCTTCTCGAGCGAGGGGTCGCCCCTGCGCCGCGCGAGAAAGCCCGCGCCGTCGCAGCGCGGCATGGTCCAGTCGAGCAGGATGATCGCGGGCGGAGGCGCCTCGGCGAGGTACTCGAGCGCCTCGAGCCCGTCGCTCGCGAGGGTCACCTCATAGCCTTCGCTGTCGAGCACCTCTTTGAGGGTCTCGGCGATGTCACGGTCGTCTTCGACCACGAGCACCGAAGGGTTGATGACCGACATGGGCAATCGCTCCGTCACAGAACCATGAGATGCCGCGACGGGCGGTGCCAGCTTCAAGCGTCGTGCCCGCGAGGGCTCTCCCAGCGATCGCCGTGCAAACCGCGCTTTCTCTCGACGCCCGCACGGTGGGGGCGTCGTGACCGGTGAGGCTGCGTGACATACCCGCGGTGCGATGGGGCGCGCGGACACAACCGCATGGGCTCCAGCCTCGCGGTGTCGCGAGGGCGCGGCGACCGCTCCGGGCGCGCACGAGACATCCACTGTTCAAGCGAGCGTGTTTGTGTACGATCCCGCCGCTTCCGCCCCTGGAGATCCCTCTCTCACCCACAAGGTCCAACGCCCCCCATGGCCGCCGCCGCCCCCGCCGACACCCTGCGCCAGGAACTCGAACAGCTCTTCGACCTCGACGAGATGCACCGCCTCTCGCGGGAGCTCCTGGGGCTCTCGCCCGACGAGGTCGCGTCGGGGGCCACCAAGGGGCCCTACGCGCGGGCCCTCGTCGAGCGCGCCTACCGCGACGATCTGCAAGAGGCCCTCGCCGACGCGATCACCCTGAAAGACCGCGGCGCCGAGGCTCGCCTGCGCGTGGTCTTCGAGGGCCGCCCCGCCGAGGACCTCGCGCCCGGCACGGTGGTCGAGGGCTTTCGCGTCACCAAGCGCACCCACGACGAGGGCATCAGCACGGTGTACGCGGCCACCGGGCCCGAGAACCGTCAGGTGACGCTCAAGGTACTGCGCGAGGGGCGCGTGCGCGACCGGCGCGGGCTCCACCGCTTCCTCGTGGCGCAGCGCGCGCTCAAGGCCATCGACCACCCGGCGGTGCAGCGGGTGATGGCCGCGGGCGTGCTCGCCGACGGGCGGCCCTACCTCGCGTACGAGCACATCGACGGCCAGCTCCTCTCGGCGCGCCTCGGCCGCGCGGGCGCGATGCACATCAACGAGGCGAGGGGCGTGCTCCAGGCGCTCTGCGAGGGGCTCGACAAGGTGCACGCCGCGGGGCTCGCGCACGGCGACATCCGCGCCGACCACGTCGTGCTCGTGCGCCGCGAGGGGCAGCTCTCGGGCGTGCTCGTCGACTTCGCGGTCGACCGGCTCCTCGGGGCGCGGCCCGGCACCGACCCGGCGAACCTCACGGTGCTGGTGAACACCGCGCGCGGCCTCGCGCCCGAGCGCATTCGCACCGGCTCGCCCGCCGACGCGCGCTCCGACGTGTACGGCCTCGGCGCGCTCGCGTGGGAGATGCTCACCGCGAAGCCCCTCTTTCAAGCCGCGACGGCCTTCGACATGGTGCTCGCGCACGTGGGCGAGGCCCCGGAGCCCCCGAGCAGGGCCGCGCCGCGGGGGTGGGTCACGCGCGAGGTCGACGCCGTGGTGCTCAAGGCCCTCGCGAAGGACCCCGCCGAGCGCTACCAGTCCGCGGGGCAGTTCTTCGCCGCGATCACCGAGGCGCTCAAGGGCAAGCGCTCGGGCGAGATCACCCGCGAGGAGTTCGACGCCCGCAAGGCCGCGCTCGCCGAGGCGCCCGGCGACGACGAGCGGGCCCTCGCGCTCGAGCAGTCGGGCGCGCAGGGCGTCGCGTGGCCCGACGTGGCCGAGGCGCTGCGTACGGTGGCCGACGCGACCGACGACAAGGCCGCGAAGAAGGCCCTGCTCTTCCGCACGGCGCGGGTGCTCGAGGCCGAGGTGAAGGACCCGGCCGCGGCGCGCAAGGTCTACGAGCTGCTCGCCGAGGGCGAGGAGGGCGACGAGGTCGCGAAGGCCCGCGCGCAGGAGATCCGCCGCGCCCTCGCGACGCCCGAGGAGAAGGCCGAGATCCTGCTCGAGGAGATCGACGTCGAGAAGCTCGCCACGGGGCGCGCGAGGCTCTACGTGGCGCTCGCGAAGGTCTACGAGCGCGAGCTCAAGGACGCCGAGAACGCCCTGGTGGCGCTCACGCAGGCCGTGATCGAGGCGCCCGACGACGACGACATCGCCGCCGAGGTCGAGCGCCTCGCGGGCGACGACGCGAAGAGCTGGTCCGAGACCCTGTCGGTGATCTCCGACGCGATCAAGGGCCGCGAGGCGTCGGAGGCGGTGCCGCTCTACCTCCGCGCGGCGCGCTGGTACGCCGAGAAGACCCTGCGGCCCGAGTTCGCGCTGGCCTGCTACAACCAGGCGATCGCGCTCGCGCCGGGCAACGACGCGGCGCTCGAGGGCGCGGCGGGCATCTACCGCAAGGCGCAGCAGTGGCCCGAGCTCGCGGGCACGCTGCTCAAGCGCGCCGACGCGCAGGGCGCGACCCCGAAGGGCCGCGACGCGCGCGCCGAGGCGGCCGACCTGCTCGAGTCGCGGCTCAACGAGTCGACGCGCGCCCGCGAGTTCGCCGAGCGCGTGCTCGCCGAGGACCCCGCGCACCCGAGGGCCAACGAGGTGATCGAGCGGATCTACCTGCGCACCGAGGACTGGAGCGGCCTCGTCGCGCTCCTCGCGCGCAAGGCCGACGCGCTCACGGGCGACAAGCGCGCCGACGCGCTCTGCGAGATCGCCGAGGTCTACGAGGACCGGCTCTCGAACGTCGAGAAGGCCGCGGAGTACTTCGAGCAGGCGCGCGAGGCCGACCCGCGCAACGTCGCGTCGCTCAAGGGCCTCGAGCGGCTCTACGCGCGCGGCGACCAGCACGAGAAGCTGCTCAAGGTGCTCGAGGCGCAGGCCGCGCTGGCCCCGACGCCGCGGCAGAAGGTGGAGCTCCACAACCGCATCGGCGCGCTGCTCGAGGAGGAGTTCGTCGACCACCAGCGCGCCGCGGGGTCCTTCGAAGAGGCGGTGAAGCTCGACCCGGCGAACGACCAGGGCCTTCGGGGCCTCGGGCGCCTCTACCGCGTGCTCGGCCGCTGGGACGAGCTCGCGTCGCTGCTCGAGCGCCACGCGACCCTCGTCGACGACGCGGCGAAGAAGACCGAGCTCTTGCTCTCGGCGGGCCGCGTGCTGCTCGACCCGATCGCCGCGGTCGACGCCGCGCAGCGCGCGCTCGAGCGCGTGCTCGACATCGACCCGAACAAC
>JBDHVF010000592.1:0-5562 GCA_039809605.1 Polyangiales bacterium
GGCACCTCGGCGCGGTAGAGGTCGCGGTAGGCGGCGTAGGGGGAGTCCCACGCGTCGCGCGCCACGACCGCGAAGCCATTGCGGCGCACGGCCGCGAGCACGTCGTCGTCGACGCCGAGGCGCTCGGCGACGCGGCGCATGGCGGGGGTGATGGCGCGGCGGTTCCACGAGGGCCACGGGGCGGCGCGCGGGGCGCGGCGGGGCGCGGCCGTGATCGCGCGCGCGTCGCGGTCGAGGAGCTCCTGCGTGATCGGGTCGTCGTAGCCCATGCACTCGCCGGCCTCGCGCCGCGCGGGCGTGCACGGCTCGTCGGCGGCGAGCGCGGTGCGTTGGAACATGTACACGCGCGCGGCCCGGTCGGCGGCCTCGTCGTTCGCAGTGCCCGGAGGCTCCGCCGGAGGCGGCGTCGGCGCAACGTCGACGGCGGCGACCACGGCGGCGTCGTGGGCGGCACGCACGAGGGGGCGACGGGCCGAAGGAGCGATGGGCCGCACGCACGCGGCCAGCGCGCCCATGACCAGGAGTCGTGCCACCGAGCGCGGGCTCATCGCGACGATCGTAGCCGAGCTCAGGCCGCTCTCGCGGGCCACCGGTGCGGGCTCGTGGTCGGCGCCGTCGCGCACACGGAGGGCGCCTCCTGACGCTCTCTCGCCGAGAGCGGCGGTGCCGCGCAACGGCGCGGTCGGTTTCGACAGCGCGAGTTGTCGGGGAAAATCCCCGAGAGCTGCATGGGAGCGCGGTCTGCACCGCAACGCACCAAGCGGTTTCTGGAGCTGGTGAGATATTCGCGAGCGCCTCGCAGAAGATGGTCGCGAACCAGAGCGAAACCGGCCGTGCTTGGAATCCTGCTCGAAAATGCATCGACGACGTTTCGTCGACTCCGCGACCATTCGATGAGCGCGCCGGTGCGCTGTCGTCGCGGTCGTGGCAGACGTCGACGGCGGAGCGGACATGGCATCACCCCCTCTCACCGCAGCCGACGTGGCGCGCGCGTTCGGCGGCACCTTCCCCGAGGGCACGCGAGGGATCCTCGTCGACCGTGTGATCCCGACGCCCGGACGACGCGGAGGGCGCCGCGAGCGCGTGGACTACCTGAGCCCCGAGCAGTGCGCCTCGCGGCTGCACGAGCTCGCGCCAGGGCGCTATCGCATCGCGTGCATCGGGTCGCGCGGCCCCATCAAGCAGGGGGCCCGGGTGCTCGAGGTCCGGGAGGACGGCTCGATCGCGATCGTCCGCGCCCGCACGTCGAGCGACTACCCGCGATCCCGCGGCGCGCGCAAGAAGAGCCGGCTGCGCGCGAAGCTCAAGGCGGCGCGCGCCCGCCTGCGCGCCACGACGCACGCGAAGCATGGCGCCGTGCGCAAGGTCGAGCGGCGCGACGCGCAGATCGCCAGGGAGCGCGCGGCGTACGCACGACGCGAGGAGCGCGTTCGCGCGGAGGCTCGCGCCGCGCGTCGAGAAGCACGGGCGGCCCTTCGAGCGCGTGACAAGGCGTTCGCCTACGCGGAGGCGCAGGTGCATGCGCGCGACGCTGCGGAGCAGAGGGCGAGCGCCGAGGCCCGCGCCCGCTCCGACGCGGAGGCCGAGGTGGCGCGGCTGCGCGCAGAGGTCCAGACCCTCCAGCGGGCACGACCGAAGGCGCCTGCCCCACCGCGACGACCCCGCGCGGTGGAGGTCCCCCTCGGCGCCGCTGCGCCGCGCCCCATGGCGGTCGAGCCGAACCCGCAGCCGTCGTCGACGACCGCAGGTCGCCCCGATGCCGCGGTGCCTCGCGTAGAGCCGCGAGCCGACGATGCGCACCTTCGGCAGAGACTCCACGCGCAGGAGCTCGCGCTCGCCACCGCGAGGCGGGATCTCGCACGGTACGAGGCGCTGCTGCGCAACGCGCTCGCCCAGCGGGACGCTGCGCAGGCCGACGCAAGGCGCAGTGGCATGCTCCTCGGGCTGGTCGGGTGGGGCCTCGGAAGTGCCGCGCTCGTGGTGGCCATCCGGCGCGCGATGGATGCGTTGGGGCGCGCTCACGCCGCGGAGGAGATCGCAGCCCCCAGCGCGGCGCCCGTCGCGTCACCGCCGCCCGAGGTCCGGTTCACGCCCGTCGCGGCGTGGGCGGTGGCGACGTACCGCGCACCTCCCCCGGGGAGCGATCCGTGGCGGGGAGGGCCCTTCCGTCTCGGTGAGCGGCCAGGCGGGGCCGCGGAGATGGCGACGACCTGACGTGATGATTCGCCGAGGGTGACGGCGCAGACTCCGCCGGTGCAGGTGCAGCCGTGCGTTGCTGCGCGCTACGGCGTGGCGTCCATCGCCGAGGCGCGCACGTGAGCGTTGAGCACGAGCGGCTCGCGCCGCCCGCGCAGGAAGACGTGGTGGATGTCGCGGGAGTCGAGCACCGCGCCGGTCGCGTGGATCGGCGTCGTCGACGCGATCACCGACCCTTCCCTCCGACCGCGCTGCGACGGTATCACTCTCGCGCCGGGGCTCGCGCAGCCCCCGGAGAGAGGACCCGCTGCCCACCGATGCCCCTCGGAAAAGCCCGCTGCGAGATCGGCACCTCGCCGCACGCGCACGAGCACCGCGCGCTCGACTTTCTCGTGCGGCTGCTACCCGACCGCGACCCCTACCGCCTGTGGGGCTTGAAGGAGCTCGTCGACCCCGGCGGGCGCCGCTACGAGATCGACGCGCTGGTGCTCGGCCCCAACGCCCTCTACCTCGTCGAGATCAAGGGCCACCCCGCGCACGTCGTCGGCGACACCGTCGACTGGACGCTCAAATGGACCGACGGGCGCGGGCAGACTGTCATCGAGAACCCCGTCAACCTCGCCAACATGAAGGCCAGGGTGCTCGCCTCGATGCTCGAGCGCGAGCTCGGCGGAGGCCCGCGCCCCTTCGTGCAGGCCCTGGTGTTCATGGAGAACCCCGAGGCCGTCGTCGACCCGCGCAACGGCTGCGACCTCTCGGTCGTCACGCGCGGCAGCCTCGAGAAGGCGCTCACGCAGGGCGCGTTCCCTGGCGCGTCTCCGCGGCTCGCCACGGCGAGCATCGACCGCGCCCAGGGCGAGCGCGTGGCCAACGCGCTGCGGCGCCTCGGGCTGCGCAACCCCGCGAGCATGCGCCGCGTGGCGGGCTACGTGCTCGGCGACGTGCTCGGCGAGGGCCCCGGCTGGCAGGACACCCTCGCGCACCTCGAGCAGGTGCCCGACCGGCTCGCGCGCGTGCGCAGCTACCTCGTGCCGCAGGCCGTGGTGCGCGAGCGGCGCGAGCAGCTCAGCCGGGCGTGCGCGCGCGAGGCGTCGCTCCTCACGGTGCTCTCGGACCATCCCCGCATCCTCAAGATGCTCACCGCCGAGGCCGACGGTCCCCTCGGCGGGCCGTGCATCGTGTTCGACCACCAGCGCGACGAGGTCACGCTCGAAGCCTTCCTGCGGCGCACGCCCGACCTCTCGTTCGCGCGGCGCGTCGAGGTCGTCGAGCAGGTCGCCGAGGCGCTCGCGTGGTGCCACCGGAAGAAGATCCTGCACCGGGGCATCGACCCCACCAGCGTGCTCGTGCGCAGGGTCGTCGACCCCGACGCGCCCCCGGTGCCCGACCCCCCGATCGCGGTGCGGCTGTTCAACTTCCAGCTCGCGTCGAGGGTCGACGTCGCGAGCGGCACGCACCACGTCTCCGCGTGGAGCACCGACCCCACGCTCGTCTACCGCGCGCCCGAGGTGCTCCAGGACCCCGCGTTCGCGTCGCCCGCGAGCGACGTGTTCTCGCTCGGCGCGCTCGCGTGGAGGGTCTTCACCGGGCAGGCGCCGGGCGCCAGCCTCGCCGAGCGCAGCGAGCTCCTGCGCGCGGGGCACCTCTCGCTCGCGGCCGCGCGCGACGACCTCGCGGTGCCCGCGCCCGCGCCCGCGCGCGCCTCGCTCGACGAGCTCGTGGCCTCCGCGACCAGGGTCGACCCGGTCGACCGCATCACGGACGTGAACGACTTCCTCGGGCTCCTGCTCGACGCCGTCGCGCGCCCCGACGCGGTCGAGGAGGACGACCCCGACCCCCTCGACGCGCGCCCCGGCGACGCGCTCAAGGGGGGCGTCAAGGTGCTGCGCTTCCTCGGGAGCGGCGCGACCGCCCGGGTGTTCCGCGTCGAGCGCGGCGGCGCGCGCTACGCCCTCAAGGTCGCCCTCGACGCCGACCACGCCGAGCGCCTGCGCCACGAGGCCGACGCGCTCGACCGGCTGCGCGGCGACCGCATCGTGGCGCTGCACGACCGGCTCACGCTCGGCGGGCGCTTCGCCCTGCTGCTCGACGACGCGGGCGAGAGCCTCGCCGACCTGCTCGCGCGCGAGGGGCCCCAGAGCCTCGACTACGCGCGGCGCTGGGGCGAAGACCTGCTCCTCGCCCTCGAGCGCCTCGAGGAGCAGGGGGTGCAGCATAGGGACATCAAGCCCGCCAACCTCGGCGTGCTCGACGGCGAGAGCAAGCGCCGCCGCCACCTGATGCTCTTCGACTTCTCGCTGAGCGGCCTCGACGCGGGCGCCGTCACCGCGGGCACGCCCGCGTACCGCGACCCCTTCCTCGCCGCGCGCGGGCAGTGGGACGACCACGCCGACCGCTACGCCGCCGCCGCGTCGCTGCACGAGCTGCTCACGGGCCTGCGCCCGCGCTGGGGCGACGGCGGCGGGCCCGTGGGCCCGAAGGACGACCTCACCCTCGACGCCGAGCGCTTCGACGCCGCCGTGCGGGACCGGCTCGTGGCCTTCTTCCGGCGCGCGCTGCACCGCGACGTGGCGCAGCGCTTCCCCACGGCCGAGTCGATGCGCCGAGAGTGGAACGCCTGCTTCATCGCGTCGCCCGTCACCGCCGCGCCCGCGGAGGTCTCTGCGACCGTGACGGCTCCCGCGGCGCCCGCCGCCGACCTCGCCGCGGTGCGGCCCGACACGGCGCTCGAGGCCCTCGGCCTCTCGGCGCGCGCGCGCAACGCGCTCGACCGCTCGGGCATCGTGAACGCGGCGCAGCTCGTCAGGCTGCCCGACAACGTGCTGTCGTCGATCCGCGGCATCGGGCGCGACACCGCGCGAGAGATCCAGGCGTTCCGCAAGAAGGTGCGCGAGCTGCCGGCCCTCGCATCGGTGGAGGACCCCGAGTTCCGCCCAGGCTTTCGCGGCGACGACGCGCCGATCGCGGCCACCGCCCTCGTCGACGCGCTCCGCGCCGCCCTCGAAGACGCGGGCGTGACCCGCCTCGCGGCCCTCGCCGCGGCGCCCCGCAGCCAGGTCGAAGCCCTCGCGCGCGCCCACGGCGCCGACGCCCTCGCGCAGCTCGGCAAGGCCCTCGACGAGGCCGAGCGCTCGCTCGCGCGCACCGACGACCCGCGCACCGTGGAGGCCTGGCTCGACGCCCTCTTCGCGCCGCGCATGCGCAACGCGAAGCGCACCAGCTTCGTGCAGATCGCGTGGCGCTGGATGGGCCTCGACCCGTCGGTGGCCGTCGAGCCCGGCGACTCCGCGGCGCTCGCGAAGGCGCTCGGGTGCACGCGGCAGAACGTGTCCGCGGCGCTCATCAAGGCGCGCGAGGCGTGGCGCG
>JBDHVF010000593.1:0-5552 GCA_039809605.1 Polyangiales bacterium
GCGTCGGTCGTGCCCGCGTCGTCGGCGCCCGCGTCGTCGGCGCCCGCGTCGGTGCCGGTGATCGCGACGCAGAGGCCGCGGCGCGTGTCGCAGACCGGCGCGTCGGCCGACGTGCAGTTGTCGCTCGCCGAGGCGCGCGGGGTCGCGGGGTCGGTGCGCGCGGCGCCCTGCTCGAGCGGCGAGGAGTCGGGCGCGCAGTCGTTGTCGGAGTCGGCGTCGACGTGGTCGGCCGCGCCGTCGCCGTCGGAGTCGCGCGGGTGCGCGCCGTCGGGGCCGGCCTCGTCGCGCGTCGCCACGCCGTCGTCGTCGTCGTCGGGGTCGATGAAGTCGGGCGCGGCGTCGCCGTCGGTGTTCTGCGGGGTGGTGGGGCCCTGCTCGACGCTGTCGGGCACGCCGTCGTCGTCGGAGTCGGTGTCGCGGTACGACGGGGCGCCGTCGCGGTCGGCGTCGCCGCCGGGCGACTGGTCGAGGGTGAACTCGACGCGCGTGGTGATGCCGTCGTGGTCGTCGTCGGCCTCGAGGTGGTCGGGCACGCCGTTGCCGTCGGTGTCGCGGTCGACGCCGCCGGGGCGCTCGTCGCGCGTGGCGATGCCGTCGCCGTCGTCGTCGTCGTCGAGGTAGTCGGGCGCGTCGTCGCCGTCGGTGTCGCCCCACGGGGTGAGGGGGAACTCGTCGCGCGTGGCGATGCCGTCGCCGTCGTCGTCGCGGTCGAGCGCGTTCATCACGCCGTCGCCGTCGGTGTCGCGGAAGGGCAGGAACGCGGGCGTGAGCTCCTCGCCGTCGGGCACGGTGTCGAGGTCCGAGTCGGCGGCCATGGGGTTGGTGCCGATCGAGCGCTCCACCCGGTCGGGCACGCCGTCGCCGTCGCTGTCGGTGTCGCCGAGGGGCGCGCAGGTGTGCGTCGCGGCGTCGCACGAGGGCGTGGTGCCGCCGCAGTGGGCGTCGGTCACGCACGCGTAGCAGAGGCCCACGTCGACGTCGCAGTGGCCGCCCGACGCGCTGCAGTCGTTGTCGTCGGCGCAGGGCGTCTGCGCGGAGAAGACCATGCGGTAGGTGATCTCGTGGCGGCCCGAGGCGCCGAGGTTCCACTGCGCGCCGAGGCCGTTGTCGGTGGTGGGGCTCGCGTCGACGGTGCGCAGCAGGTCGCCGCCGTTGGCGACGCGCGCGTGCGCCGTGCGGAAGTCGCCGGTGAACCAGTCGTCCCACGCGGGCGAAGGGCGCACGAAGGCCACGAACGACGGGCCCCGCAGCGCGCCGAGCGACACGGGCGTGCCCGACACGGGCTGCGCGTAGCCGGGGCCCGTGCCGCCGTCGAGGTACGTGTCGACCACGTGGTAGAGCTTGACCGCGTCGGTGTTGCCCGCGGGGATGTCGACCGTGACGCGCAGGGTGACGAAGTCGTCGGGGAGCGCGTAGGCCGTCGCCACGGTGACCGTCGGCCCGTGGTCGCCCGCGCGCACCACGGTGACGCCGCGCCAGGGGTTGGCCGCGGTGCCCGCGCCCGACGCTGGCGTCTGCGAGATGGAGGTCCAGGGCCGCGCGCCCGCGGCGCACGCGAGGCACGTCGCGCCGTACACCTCCGAGCCCACGGCGAGGTAGACGCTGTTGTAGGCGCTGGCGCTGGGCAGCGCCGCGGCGGGGCTCGACATCTGCCCGACGCCCCGGCGCCAGACCTGGAACTGCGTGTTGGCCGCGACCTCGGCGCGCAGCCCGTCGTCGGCGCGGCGGCCCCCGCTGGGGTTGAGCGTGAAGGCGTCGGCGGCGGGCGCCGAGATCAGCGCCGCGATGAACAGCATCGCGACGCCCACGCGGCGGGCGCGCGCCCCCCGCGGGCGAGTTACGGATCGATTCGTGGTCTCCATGGCTTGCTCCTCCTCTCGCTGCGTCCCGCGGACGCGCGTGTCGCGTGGCGCGGGCAGACGTCGCCCGCGAGGCCACCGCCGGGCGCCGCTCCCTCCGGGGGGCTCCGGGCTCGCCGTCGTCCCGCCCCCATCAGGGCAACACCTGACTCCTGCCTTCACTCACCCGTATCGGAATCCGGGTGCCGTCCCTTGAGCCCTCGCGGTGGATTTGTTTGCGAGGGCCCACGGAGGAGCGCTCCGTGCTACGAGCGGGCGGCGCCTCGTGAACCTCCCCATCGCCCGCCTCGGTGCCTTGTTTCTCAGCGGTTTCGTCGCGGGCAGCGTCAACTCGATCGCGGGCGGAGGGAGCCTCATCACCTTTCCCACGCTGGTCGCCACGGGCATCGGGCAGGTGGCCTCGAACGCGACCAACACCGTCGCCCTGGTGCCCGGATCCGCGGCGGCGTTTCTGGGTTACCGAGACACCCTCGCAGGCGACCGCAGGCTCGCGCTCTCGATGGCCCTGCCGAGCCTCGCCGGGGGCGCCGCGGGCGCGCTGCTCGCGCTGCGCGTGGGCGAGCGCACCTTCGCGCGCGTGGTGCCGTGGCTGATTCTTCTGGCGACGGGCCTCTTCGCCGCGCAGGAGCCCATCGCCCGCGCCGTGCGCGCCCGCCCCCTCGACGCCGGCGCGCGGCCGTCGGCGGGGCGCCTCGCGGGCCTCGCGCTCTTTCAGCTCCTCGTGGCGCTCTACGGCGGGTTCTTCGGCGCGGGCATCGGCATCCTCATGCTGGCCGCGCTCACGTTCATGGGCGTGCGAGACGTGCACCGCGCCAACGGGCTCAAGAACCTCGCCGCGGTGAGCATCAACGGCGTCGCCTCGGTGGCCTTCGTGCTGAGCGGCAAGGTCGCGTGGGCGCACGCGCTCGCCGTGATGGCCGGCGCCATCGCGGGCGGCTACGGCGGCGCGGGCGTGGCGCGCAGGGTCGGGCCGCGCGCGGTGCGGCGCGCGGTGATGGCCGTCGGCGTCACGCTCACCGTCGTGATGTTCGTGCGCAACCTCCGGGGATGACCGTCAGCCCTTCACGGGCACGATCCAGCGCAAGAGCGCCCACGCGACCTCGTGCTGGCGGCTCGTGGGGAGCCTCTTCGTGCGCGTGATGGCGTCGCCCTCGATCTGCGTCCGCGCGCGCTGGTACATCTGCGCGGCGTGGCGGAACTCTTTGTAGACGTCGGGCCCGAGCTCGCGCGAGAGGTCCGAGCCCATCGAGAGGTCGCCCTTGCGGAGGGTGCGCGGGCGCACGTACGCCGCGGGCGCGTCGACCTTCGCGGTGTGCTCGAACTGCTCGACGCGCACGCCCGCCCAGAGCTGGCAGCGCGCCGGGTCGGCCAGGCCCTCGGAGACGCCCGCGAGCGCGCAGTCGACGTCCCAGAGCTCGTCGACGTAGGCCTCGAGCGCGAGCTCGTAGCGCGCGCGGTCGGGCTCGTGGCGCTTGTGCCTCGGCGCCGCGTCGCGGAGCGTCGCGTACACCTCGTCGACCGGGGCGCCGGGCGCCAGCCCGAGCTTGCGGTGCAGGCCCGCCGCCACGTCGGCGAGCACGCCGGGCGCGAGCGGCAGCGCCACCATGATGCGCGTGTAGACCTCGTAGACCATGCGGGGCCGTCGGGTATACCACCCGCGCGGCCTTCGCGTCGCACGCGCGACGCTTTCACCGTGACGCGAACCCACTATGATCCGCGGCCCATGCGCAGCGGCTACGCGTCGACCGTCCTCGCCCTCGCGCTCGCGGCCCCGGCGGCCTCGGCGCAGCCCATGACCCACGGCACGCAGCCGGGCGAGCTCCACACGGCGCTCCAGCCCGCGGAGCGTTGCAGCGAGTGCCACGCGGGCGGCGCGACGGCGCAGGGCGAGCGCTACATGGCCGCCGACACGTGGGCCGCGTCGATGATGGCCAACGCCGCGCGAGACCCGCTCTTTCTCGCGACGCTCACCGTCGCCGAGCAGGACGCGCCCGGCGTCGGCACCGTCTGCCTGCGCTGCCACACGCCCGCGGCCTACACCGCCGGCCGCGCCACGCCGGGCAACGGCAGCGCGCTGAGCGCGCTCGACGGCGACACCGACGGCGTGCACTGCGACACGTGCCACCGCAGCGTCGTGCCCGCGGGGGTGGCGGGCGCGCCCTTCCTCTCGAACGCGCAGCTCTACTTCTCCGACGCGCCCGCGGACATGGTGCCCGCGCGCTTCGGCCCGCGCGACGACCCGTTCACCTCGCCGCGCCACCCGTCGATGGGCAGCGCCTTCGTGCGCGACGCGCGCCTCTGCGGCCAGTGCCACGACGTCGACCACCCGCTCAACCACCGGCTCACCGCCGACGGGCGCGACACGGGGGCGCCCCTCCCGCTGCAGAGCACCTACTCCGAGTGGGCGCAGTCGGACTACGCGCGCCGCGCCGCGCCGCAGACCTGCCAGGGCTGCCACATGCGCGAGGTCACGGGCGAGGCGCTGCCGTCGACGCGCATCCCCGGCGCGCCCGCGCGGGCGAACCAGCGGAGGCACGAGTTCCTCGGCGCGAACGAGTGGGGCATGGCGCTGCTCAAGGCCGCCTACCCCGGCGAGCTCGACGAGGCGTACGACGCCCAGCGCGCGCGCACCCGCGAGTACCTGCGCACCGCGGCCCGCGTCGAGGTCGTCGACGCCCCGCGCACAGGCGCAGCGGGGAGCACCGTGCGCGTGCGGGTGCGCGTGACCAACCTCTCGGGCCACAAGCTCCCCACGGGCTACGAGGACGCGCGGGTGATGTGGCTCCAGGTGCAGTCGGGCGCGCGCGTGGTGTCGGGCGCGTTCACGGCCGACGAGCTCGTCGAAGACGCGCAGGCGCGCGTGTACCGCTTTCAAGCCGGTCACCTCGAGGGCGGCCGCGCGGCGCGCTCGGACTTCGTCGCGCGGCACAACGTCGTGCTCGAAGACACGCGCATCCCGCCGCTCGGCATGCGCGCCGACGCGCGCACCGCGCCCGTGGGCAGGGACTACTCGGGCGGCCCCGACGGCGCGCTGCGCAACTACGACGAGGCCACGTTCGACGTGCCGCTCCCCGCGAGCGCCGGGCCCGCGACGGTCACCGTGCGGCTCATGTACCGGAGCACCACGCGGCGCTACGTCGAGGCCATCGCGGGCGCCAACCGCACCGACGACCGAGGCCGCACGCTCACCGCGGCGTGGGACGCGTCGGGGCGCGCCGCGCCCGTCTCCATCGCAGAGGCCACGGCCACGATCGACGTGACGGGCGCGCCCGGCGGCGACGAGGGCGGCTGCGCCGCGCTCCCGGGCCGTCATGGGGCCGCGGGCCTCGCCGGGGTGGCCGCGCTCGGGGCGCTCGTCGCGAGGCGACGGCGCAGGGCGTGACCGAAATCGCGCTACGCATGTCGCGTCGCGCGCACTTCACGCGCAGCGTGAACCGTGCTTCGATGCGCCGCGACTGACACCCCCCTGGAGGACCTCACCATGGCCGGACCCATCAAACCTCACGTCACCTCCCGCAAGACCGGGGGGCGCGTGATCGAATCGCGCGACCTTCTCCAGGAGTACATGGAGAAGAACCTCTCCCGCCGCCGCATGCTGCTCGGCGCGCTCGCGGCCGCGGCGGCGGCCGTGGGTTGTGGCGACAGCGGCAACGCCTCGCCGCCGCCTGCGCCGGGCCCCGACGCGGGTCCCGA
>JBDHVF010000594.1:0-5542 GCA_039809605.1 Polyangiales bacterium
GGTTGACCCCCCGCCACGGGCCCACGAGAGCCCGCGGCGGGGAACCGCCTCCCCCTGACGCGCGTCCAAGGTCGCTCTACCTTCGACCGTCGAACGGAGCGGTGCCCCCAATGACCCGAACGACCCTCGTGCTCTCCCTCGTCGCGCTGCTGGCGCCCGCGTCGGCCCTCGCGCAGCGCTCGCCCTGCGTGCCGGGCAACCCCCTCTACGACCGCGGCGACTACCGCTGCTTCGGCGAGCGCCCGCGGCCCACGCGCGCCCGCGCCGACGTCACCGCCCGCGTCGAGGCCGCCCGCTACGTCTCGGGCGGCGCCCTCGGCGCGCACCTGCGCGAGACGCTCGAGGATCACTTCGAAGACCTCTCGGGCTCGCTCGCCGAGGGGCTCCCCTCGCTCGTCGACGGAGAGGGCGGGCTGCACACGCCCGATGTGCGCCTCGCGGTGGTGCTCCTGCCGAGCGGCAGCGTGGGGCGCGTGCGGGTGCTCTCGCGCCACGCCGACCCGCTCGACCGCCGCATCGCGCAGGCGCTGGCCGCGGGCGTGTCGTCGAGCGACGGCCTCTCGATCGACGGCGCCGAGGTCGAGGTGATCGTGCGGCTGCGCCCGCGGCTGCGCTACACCCACTGGCGCGCGCCGCGGCGCCACGCGTGCTGCGTCGAGCCCGTGTACGTCGACGAGTAGCGCCGGGGCCCGTCCCTTGACGCGGCGCCGGGCTGCTGCGCTTGATCCGCCCGTCGCCCATGGAAGACCTTCACCCACCGCCGCCCCACGACCGGCGCTCGCGCACGTCGAGCCCGCTCTTTGCCCTGGCCGTCACCGTCTTCGCGTACCTGTTCTTCACCCACGCGTGGATGGTCGACGACGCGTTCATCACCCTACGCACGGTCGACAACTTCGTGAGCGGCCGCGGGCTCGTGTGGAACGTCGGCGAGCGCGTGGAGGTGTACACCCACCCCCTGTGGATGTTCGTGATGAGCGTCCCCTACGCCGTCACGCGCGAGCCCTTCTACACCACCCTCCTCCTGTCGCTCGCGGTGTGCCTCGCGTCGCTCTTCGCGATCCGCCGCGCGTTCGCGCGGGCGTCGATGCCCGCGTGGTCCGCGGCCTTCGCCGTCGCGCTCCTCGTGTGCTCGAAGGCCATCATGGACTGGTCGTCGTCGGGCCTCGAGAACCCGCTCACGGGCCTGCTCCTGGCGCTCTTCTACGGCGACTTTCTCTTCGCACCCGAGGCCGAGGCCGACCCCGCGCCCCGCAACGCGCGGATGTTCGTCTGGGCGGGCCTGTCGTTCGTCAACCGCCAGGACACCTTCCTCCTCGTGCTCCCCGCGTGCCTTCACCTCGCGTACGCGCACCGCCGCGCGTGGCGCACGGCGCTCCTCAAGCCCGCGCTCCTCGGCGCGGCGCTGCCGGCCGCGTGGCTCGCCTTCTCGCTCGTCTACTACGGCTCGCCCTTCCCCAACACGCTCTACGCGAAGTTCCGCGGCGTGGGGCTCACGCGGGCAGAGGTGTTCGGCGCGGCCTTCCTCTACTTCTACAAGACCCTCATCACCGACGCGATCACGCACGTGGTGATGGGCCTCGCGCTCGCGCTCTCGCTGCGCGACGGCACGCGGCGCGAGCGCAGCGCGGCCCTCGGCGTCGCGGCGTACCTGCTCTACGTGGTCTGCGTCGGCGCGGCCACGACCCACATGATGGGGCGGTACTTCTCGGGGCCGATGATGCTCTCGGCGCTGCTCTGCGCCTCGCGGCTGCGCGCGCCCCGCGACGCCGGCGCGCTCGTCGCCGTGGCCGCGCTGCTCATGGTCGTCTCGCCCGCGTCGCCCTTCAAGGTCGCCACGCCCGCCTACGCCGTGGGAGGCCCGGGCGATTGGGACGTGCTCGACCTGCGGCAGAACACGTTCAACGAGGGCGGCGCGTCGCTCACGTCGTTCCACATCCCGCGGCGGCTGCCGCACCACCCGTGGTTCGAGGCCGGGCGCGTGTTCCGCGACTCGCCCGAGCGCGTGCACGTGGGCGGCATCGAGAACAACCGCGCCATGGGCTACTGCGGCTTCGCCGCGGGACCGGGGAAGTACATCATCGACACGCTCGGGCTCACCGACCCGCTGCTCGCGCGCCTGCCGCGCGAGCCCGGCAGCGTGTGGAACCCGGGCCACGTGCTCCGCGCCATCCCCGACGGCTACGTCGAGTCGGTGCGCACGGGCGAGAACCGCCTCACCGACCCCGCGCTCCGCGAGGTCTACGACGGCCTGCGGCTCATCACCCGTGGGCCGATCTTCACCGCCGCGCGGCTGCGCGCGATCTGGCGGCTCAACACCGGCGGCTACGACGCGCTCGTGCGCGACTACGCCCGCAGGCGCGCCGCCGCGCCCGCCCGCTGAGCGGCGCTGCGGGATTGACACCGGCCCACATCTCGCGCCATGCCTGCGCGAACACACGCCATGGCGAGACAGCACCGCACGGCCTCGGAGAACCGCCGCGGCAGCCCCGAGGCCGTCGAGAAGCGGCGCCTCGCGCGCAGGCTCAACCAGCTGCTCACCGAGGGCTCCGACCCCTCGGCCCTCGGCGACGGGCGCACCGAGCGCCGCCGCCAGCGGCTCTTGAAAGAGCTCGAGGAGGGCACGCGCGCCGACCCGCCCACGCTCAAGCCCATCGAGGTGCTCCAGCACGCGCACGACCTGCTCACGCTCGGCGTCCCGCTCCCCGCGATCCGCAAGGCCGTGCGCCTCGCGCCGCGGCCCGCCATCGACCCCGACGAGGCGCGGGAGCTCCTGGCGAAGCTCCAGCGCGCGTACGACTTCCGCCCCGAGGCGTACGAGTTCCTCGGTCTGCCCGCCGACGTGCTCGCGGCCGCGGGGCTCGGCGAAGGGGCCTCGCCCCCGAAGCGCGGGCGCCCCCGCAAGTCCTGACCCGCCGCGAAGCCTTGCATTCGACGCCCGTTCCGGTGAAAGACACGGCGCTGCTTCTCTCCCCGCCATGAGCGATCCCCCCGAAGAGACCGCCCCGCCCGCGCCCGTCGACCCCCGCCTGCCCCCGTGGCGCGACCCGCTCTGGCGCATGCGCTGGCTCGTGCCGTCGCTCGCGCTCGCGGTCGCCCTCACCGTGATGATCCGCGCCCACTGGCACTTCTTCCGCCCGTGGGCCACGCCCGTCTCGAACGACGAGGGGTACATCTCCGCGCTCGCCCTGCGCATGATCCACGGACACTGGCTCCCCTACGTCGACGGCGTGTCGCAGCGGGGGCCCGTGCTCTATTGGATCGCCGCGGTGTTCATGAAGCTCGGGGGGCAGTTCTCGTGGCTGCCCATCCGCTGGCTCTCGCTCTCCCTCGGCGTGAGCTCGGTGCTCCTCTGCTTCTTCGTCGCCGCGGAGTTCACCACGCCCTTCGGCGGCGCCGCGGCGGCCCTCTTCGTCACGTACTTCCTCTCGTACGAGCTCAACCCCTGGGACGGCGTCGGCTACAACGGCGAGATCCTGGCGATGCAGTTCGTGCTCGGGTCGTTCCTCTGCATGGGCCGCGCGCAGCGCCCCATCGGGGGGCCGAAGCCCGAGCCGCGCCGCCGCGAGCGGCTGATCATCGCCGCGGGGCTGCTCGCGGGCCTCGCGGGGCTCTCGAAGCAGATGGCCCTCATCCACGCCGGGCCCGCCGTGCTCTGGCTCGCGCTCGGTCGCACCGGCGACGCGCGCCCGCTCTCGAAGCGCGCGCGCGACGCGGGGTTGTTCCTCGCCGCGATGGGCGCGCCCTTCGCGCTGGTGATCGGGCTCTACGCGGCCACGGGGCACCTGCGCGAGTTCGTCTACTACTTTCAGCGCTACGGCCGCGACATCTTCATGGCGCCGCTCACGCGCGAGTACATGCGCGACAAGATCCGCGAGCAGATCGACCGCTACTACCTCGGCGTGGTCGCGGTGTCGGCGCTCGGCGTCGCGGCCCTCTCGCGCTCGGCCGCGGCGTGGGTCTCCGACCGCGTGCGCGGCGTCGAGCGGTGGCGCCACGGGGCCACGGGGCTCTTCCTCGTGCTCCAGCTCGCGTGCGCGGCCTTCGGGGCGTGCTTCACGTGGAGGTTCTTCCCCCACTACTTCGTGCAGGTCTTCCCCGTGGCCGCCGTGGTGGCGGGCCTGGTGGCGTCGTCGTTCGCGTACGACCCCGCGCACCCGCGCGACCGCGCGCCCGTGGCCGGCGGGCTCACCATGGTGCTCGGCGCGGCGGTGCTGCTGGCCGTCGCGAGCTCGGCGCTCGCGCGGCGCACCCGCACGCTGCGCGAGACCGACCGGTGGTATCAAGACCCGCACGCCGACCCCATCGTGCGCTACGTGGTCGAGCGCTCGCAGCCGGGCGACATGATCTTCGTGTGGGGCTTTCGCGCCGAGACCTACGTCTCCGCCGCGCGCCTGCCCGCGTCGCGCTTCGTCTACACCGTGTACCCGTCGGGCGTGGTGCCGTGGTTCCAGTCGACGCGCGACGAGGAGGAGCGCCGCGTCGTGCCCCACAGCCGCGACGAGCTCCTGGCCGACCTCGAGCGCAACAAGCCCGTGCTGGTGGTCGACGCGGGCCGCTCGATGAACGGGCGGTACATGTACAACTACCCCCAGATGCGCGCGTACCTCGACCGGAACTACTGCTTCATGCGCTACGTCGACGGCGAGCCCGTCTACCGCAGGCGCATGAACGGCGAGTGCCCGCCGGCCGATTACTGATGCGACGTTGACGGTGCCCCCGAGCGGTGCAAGTCTGCCGCCCCGGCGATGAACCAGCACGAGTTCGAGACCGCCGTCATGCGCATGTGGACCACCACGCGCATCCCCCTGTCGCGGGTGAACGTTCAGGTCTTCACGCACGCCCCGCGCGACCGCATCGAGCGGTGGATGAACGAGCTCGCCACGGCGGGCCTCGTGGAGCTCGACTCCGACGACGAGGGCGAGGTGCTCTGGCGCGTGCGCGGCGCGGCGCGCTCGACCACCGGGCCCCGCTCGATCGACGAGCTCGAGCGCCTCGGCCGCCTCACGCGCGAGGTCGACGCCGAGACCTCCCGGTCGCCGCGCATGCCCGTGCGGGTCGCCTCGCGGCTCGCGCCCGAGCCCACCGTGCGCGACGAGAAATCGCTCGTGGCGTCGGGCGTCCTGTCGTTCGTCTTCGGCCCCATCGGCTGGCTCTACGCCGCGCCCCTCAAAGACTCGGTGACGGCCATCGTGGCCGTGGCCGTGACGACCAGCGTGCTCACGGCGATCCTGCCGTACGCGTGGGCCGCGTCGCTGCTCGGGCTGATCTCTCCGCTCTCGGCCGTCGCGGGCGTGGTGTACGCCCACCGCTACAACAAGACCGGCCGCCGCGCGTCGATGCTCGAGCTCATCGAGTCGAGCCGCGCGAAGCTGCCGGGGCGCTGACCCTTCTCATACCAACTTCAGGTCAAGTTTGCCGCTTTCGCGTGTGCGACGTGTCCCCCCTACCCAACGCTGTCGCACACCTCGCGGAGCCCCCACCCAACGCTGCCGCGCGCCCCGCCCCCGCTGCCGCGCACCTTCGCGGAGCCCCCACCCGCGCT
>JBDHVF010000595.1:0-5542 GCA_039809605.1 Polyangiales bacterium
CCCCGGCCAGGGCAGCCAGCGGGCCGAGATGCGCGACCTGGTTGCGGAGCACTGCCCGGAACTGATCGAGCTCGCGATCGACGAGATCGGCAGCGACCCCTTCGAGTTGGTTTCCGAGGGCACCGCCTACCAGCAGCCCGCGCTCTACTCGGCGGCGATCGCCGGTTGGAAGGCGGCCGGCAGCCCCCGAGCCGGATGGTTCGCCGGCCACTCCCTCGGTGAGCTGGCCGCAGCGGCCGCCTCCGGGGCGATCTCGACCGAAGACGGCCTGCGCCTGGCGATCACCCGAGGCCGCGTGATGCAGCAGGCGGCCGAAGCGGACCCGGGCGGGCGCATCCACGCGAGCGACGGGACGGGCGCGCAGCGCGGCGGCAGGGTCACGGCGGCGCCCGCGCGCGTGAAGAGGTGCATGAGGTAGGCGCGCGCGACGTTGACCGTGCACGCGTACGCGTAGCGCTCGCGGAACCACGGGCTCGCGACGAGTCGCCGCTCGACGCCGTACTGCGCGGTGAAGGTCGCCCGGCCGCCGCCCGAGGCGACGGGCCCGCGCGGGTCGTTGAGGGCCACCACGTCGGGCGACGCGCGGAGGAACCACCCTCGGTCGACGGTCTTGTCGAGGTGCCCGCCGGGGCTGCGCGCGAGCGCGGGGTCGGTGAGGCCGCCGAGGTCCACGACGCGCAGCGAGGGCGCGGCGTCGCCCACCACGCCGATGTCGACGAGCGCGACCGAGCGCGCGCCGCGCGCCGCGAGCTCGCGCGCGAGCGCCGCCCGCACGTCGTCGGTCGCCTGCCGCGCCGCCACCCACGACTGCACCTCGGGAACGCCCGCGAGGTTGCGCCCGATCCACAGGGCCGTGAGCGCGAGGGGCGCGAGCGCGGCCCCCCTCGCCCCGCGCGTCGCCCTCGGGTCTCGGAGGCGATCCCACGCGGCCGCCACCCACGCGTCGGCGGCGATCGCGAGCAGCGGCAGCGACGGCAGGAGGAGCCGCTGCAACGGCATCCAGTCGCCGCCTTCGAGCGCGGCGGCCGCCAGGCCCACGAGCCCGAAGGCCCCGTACACCCTTCGCGCGAAGGGCCCCCGCGCGAGCGCGTGCAGCGCGCCGAGCGCCATCACCGCGCCGTAGCCGACGAAGGGCGCGAGGTAGGCGAGGCCCTCGCCCCTGTCGGGCGGCTTGGCCGAGAGCGTCAGCGGGAGCCACGCGCCGAAGTACCAGCGCTTCCACGCGAGCAGCGGGGCGACGAGCGCGGCGAACACCGCGAGCGCGAGGGCGAGCTCGCGGCGCGACGCGCGCCCGCGGCGCACCTCCCACGCGAGGAGCGCCGCGCCCATGAGCCCGGTGAGCCCGGCCTCGGGGCGGGTGGCGAAGGCGAGGGACGTCCACGCCGCGAACGAGGCCCCGCGGCGCCGTGCGAGCGCCGAGACCGCGAGCGTGTGCGCGAGCGCGTAGGGCACGGTCTCGAGCCCGCTGTTGGCGTAGAGCGCGAGGCCGAGCGAGCAGCCCACCGAGAGCCCCGCGGCCATGCCCCCCGCGGGAGACTCGTTCGAGAGGGCCCGCGCGCGCCGACGCGCGTGCTCGGTGAGCAGCGCCGCCGACGCGACGCCGACGAGGAACCACACCGCGAGCGGCGAGATCGAGAGGCGCCGCGCGAGGGCCGCGAGGAGCGTCCACGAGAGGTTGGTGAAGCCCTCGGTCGGCGGGCCGGGGTTGAAGCTGAGCCCCTGCCCCGCGGCGAGGCGCGAGGCGTAGCGCAGCGAGATGTACGCGTCGTCGATGACGGCGCCCGCGAGCGAGAGGCAGAGCAGCAGCGAGGCCACGACCGGCGCGGCCCGCGCGTACCTCGCGCGCGCTCCCGCGGCGTCGCTCATGGGCGGGCGCGCATGCGCATCGGCAGGCCGCCGCGCGGGCGCAGGGTGATGACGGGCTCGGGCTCGGGCACCACGCCGGGCAGGAGCTGCGGGTCGAAGCGGCGCGCGAGCGTGGCGAGCACCAGCGTGGCCTCGACGAGGGCGAAGGTCTCGCCGATGCACTTGCGCGGCCCCGCGCCGAAGGGAAAGTACGCGAGACCCGGCCGCTGCGCCGCGGCGCCCTCGGTGAAGCGCTCGGGGTCGAAGCCCTCGGGGTTCTCCCAGAAGGCCGGGTGGCGGTGCGTGACGTAGGGCGACACGAAGGCCAGCGTGCCCTCGGGCAGCTCGTACGGGCCGACGCGCAGCGGCGCGAGGAGCCGCCGCGACACGACCCACACGGGCGGCGAGAGGCGCAGCGACTCGGAGAGCACGGCGCGCGTGTACGGCAGGCGCGCGTAGTCGTCGGCGGTGGCCGCGCGGTCGCCGAGCGTCGCGTCGAGCTCGGCGCGGAGCCTTCGGGCCACGTGCGGGGATCGAGAGAGCCACGACCACGTCCACGCGAGGAGGTTGGCGGTGGTCTCGTGCCCGGCGCCGAAGATGGTCACCACCTCGTCGCGGAGCTGCTGGTCGGTCATGGCCTCACCGGTCTCCTCGTCGCGCGCCTCGATGAGCGTGCCGAGGAGCTCTCCCCCCGTGCCCGAGGCGTCGGCGCGCTTCGCGGCGATGGCGGCGTCGACGACGCGGTTGACGACGCCCTGCGCCTCGCGGAAGCGCCGGTTGCGCGGCGTCGGCCAGTGCACCGGCGGCAGCCACGGCCGCACGATGCGCTCGTTGAGGTCGTGCAGGAGGTACCCGATCGCGCGCCCCACCCCCGCGGCGTCGCGGTCGACGTCGGCGCCGAGCATCGTGTCGCACACGACGCGGAGCGTGAGGCGCATCATCGCGTCGGCCACGTCGACGGTGCGGTCGGCCTTCGCGGCGGCGTCCCACTCGGCGGCGGTGCGCTCGGTGAGCTCGACCATTCGCGCGCCGAGGGCGTGCACCCTGGCGCGATGAAACGCGGGCTGCGCGATGCGCCGCTGCCGCAGCCAGAAGGCCCCGTCGCTCGTCACGAGCCCGTTGCCGAGGAGCAGCCGCAGGGCGGTGAAGCCGGGGGTGTCTTTGCTGACGTGCTTCGCGTGGTCGACCAGCAGCGCGCGCACGTGGTCGGGGTGAAACAGAAAGTGGGCCCTCTCTGCGGGGAACTCCATGCGCGCGACGTCGCCGCACTCGCGGAGCGTTCGCGCGAGGGTGGCGAGGGGCGCCGAGCGCATCCCGTAGAGGTTGCCGAGGAGGGGGACGTGGCCTGGGGCGAGCGGCGCTTGCACGACGGCCCACGGTGCTATCACCGCGGCCCGCGCGCTGTCGACGGGGAGGCGCTACGGGTCTTCGTCGAGGGGCTCGAAGACCACGTCGCCCGCGGTGAGGTCGAGCAGGGCGCGGCGCAGGTCGTCGACGCGCGCGGCGGGCAGCTCGAGGCGGTAGCCCACGGTGGCCGAGAAGTCCTCGGCGAGCAGGGCGGCGTCGAACGCGGGCAGGGCGCGGCGCACGGCGTCGACGCGGGCGTACTCGACCTCGACGGCGACGCGGGCCTTGCGCACGCGCTCCACCGTGGGGAGCGACGCGAGCGCCTCGACGACGCCGCCCGTGTACGCGCGCACGAGGCCGCCCTTGCCGAGCAGCGTTCCGCCGAAGTAGCGGGTGACCACGGCGGCGACGTCGCCCACGGGCGCGTGCAGGAGGGCATTGAGCATCGGGCGCCCCGCGGTGCCGTGGGGCTCGCCGTCGTCGCTCATCCCGATGGCGGCCGTCGAGCCCGGCGGGCCCACCACGTACGCCCAGCAGTTGTGCGTCGCGTCGGGGAACTCCTCGCGCACGCGGGCGATGAAGCCCTTCGCGTCTTCGACGGTGGCCGCGCGGGCGAGCGTGGTGATGAACCGGCTGCGCTCGACCTCCTGCTCGATGCGGTGCGTGTCGGCGGGGACCCGGTAGCGCCTCTCGTCCATGGCTCGGCGCGCACTGTGAACGCCCCGAGGCGCCGAGGCTAGTCTCGCGCGTAGCGGTAGAGCGCGAGGGTCACGGGCGTGCCCGCGGGCAGGAGGTGGAGCGTGTCCCAGACCCTCGCCGCGGGGTCCGCGGGGTGGCCGACGTTCATCGAGTCGTAGACCCTGCCCGTGACGGTCTCTCGCGCGACGAGCCCGAGCGCGCCCGACGTGCGCATCGCCTCGCAGACGGGCGCCTCGCGCGAGCCCGGCGGCCGCTGCGCCACGCAGCTCAGGCCCAGGTACACCATCGCGCACGCGGGCGGCCGCGCGAGCACCTCGCGGGCCTCGGGCGAGAGCTCCTCGACGGCGCGCCCGGCGCGGGCCGCGTCGGCGGTGACCACGCGCCAGCGGCTCCCGAGCTCGCCGCGCGAGAGCCGCGACGCGAAGCGCCGCCACCGCGAGTCGAAGTGGTGCTCGGGGCGCGCGGGGTCGGGCACGCCGCGGAACTCGAGCACGGTGCACCCCGCGGGCACGCGCGCCGAGGCCCTTCGAATGAAGTCGAACTCGCGCATCTCGTAGTACGCCGTGTCGCGCTCGAAGCCGCGGTAGAGCCACGGCGACGCGAGCGCCGCGAGCCCGAGGGCCAGCGCGAGCGCCCGCGAGCGCGCGAGGAGCCACGGCGTCGCCGCGGCGGCGAGGAGCACGAAGGGCGTGACGAGGTGCAGGTGGTAGCGCGCCTGCATGGCGACCTCGTGCGGCCGCACGTACGAGTGCACGACGAAGAAGGCCGCGAGCCAGCCCGCGAGGAAGGCCGCGCGCCGCCGCTCGCCCCCGCGCCACAGCGCGACGAAGCCCGCGAGCGCGAGCGGGGCCATCCACGGCGGCGTGACCGAGGGGTTGACGAGGGTGTTGAAGCGCCCGCTCACGAGCGTCTCGGCCGCGGTCACGAGCGTGCGCGCGCGCAGCCCGTCGGCCACGTTCTCGCGGTAGCGCACGAGGAGGTGCTGCGTGATGGCCGCGAGGGCGGGCGCGGCCACGAGGGCGCCGACCCACGCGGCCCTGCGCCCCGGCACGCGCGCGCCCCACGCCGCCACCGCGAGCGCCGCCACGTCGAGCGGCAGGAACACCACGTTCTCGGGGCGCGTGAGGTAGGTCGCGAGGCAGAGCGCGGGCAGCGCGGCCTGGCAGGCGAGGCGCCACGCGCGCGACGGGTCGGTGAGCGAGCCGTAGAGCGCGACGAAGGTGAGCGACGACGCCACGAGCGACTGGAGGAACTCGACGTCGCTGCGCGAGAAGCGCACGTGCGCCGGAAGCGTCGCGAGCAGCAGCGCCGCGGCGAGGGCCGGGCGCCAGTCGCGCAGCACGCAGCGCGCGTGCGCGAACAGGGCCGCGGGCGTGAGCGCGGCGAGCGCGAGGTCGACGGCGAACACGAGGTCGACGAGCGCCACCTCGACGCCCCAGCGGCGCGAGAGCCACGCGAGCGCGGGTCCCTCGTAGAGCGCGCCCGCGAGCGGCACCACGCGCGAGTAGGGCCACGCGTTCATCGGGGCCTCGACCGAGAGGGCGAGCCGCAGCGCGAGCCCGAGCGCCGTCACGCCCGCCACGGCGCCGCCGACCCACCGCGGCGCCCCGCGCATGTGGCGCGCCACGGCCGCGAGGAGAAACGTGAGGCC
>JBDHVF010000596.1:0-5540 GCA_039809605.1 Polyangiales bacterium
TGGCATGCGCACGACTGGCGGCAGCGCTCCCCTCTCCCGCGCCCTCGCGGGAGAGGGGCGGGGGGGGGAGGGTATGCAGGCTGCTCCCAGGCACCCCCTCCCGCGTCCGCGGGAGGGGGACGGGGGGAGGGCCTCAGCGGTGCACCTTCCACGCGACGATCGACGCGCCGTCGCTCGCGGCCACCCAGAGCCCGCGCGGTGACGCCGCGGGCGCGCGCACGATCGCGCGGCGTGACCGTCACGGGGTCGCGGGCTGCGGCCGCGCGAGGAGCATCACCAGCGCCAGCGCCGCGAAGAGGGCGCCCGCGTAGAAGGTGAACGCCGCGCCGCGCGCGTCCCAGAGCAGGCCCGCGATGGCGCTGGCGAGGAGCATCGCCACGCCGCTCACGAGGTTGAACACGCCGAACGCGGTGCCGCGCAGCGACTCGGGCGACGCGTTGGCGACCAGGGTCGCGAGCAGGCCCTGCGTGAGCCCCATGTGCAGGCCCCAGAGCGTCACGCCCGCGAGCAGAGCGCTCCAGTGCGCCGACTGCGCGAGCACCACGTCGGAGGCCACGAGCGCGGCCATGCCCCACGCGAGGAGCGACCTCTTAGAAGCGCGGTCGGCGAGCTTGCCGAAGGGGTAGGCCGAGAGCGAGTAGACGACGTTCATCGCCACCATCACGAGCGGCACCCACGCGACGGGCCACCCCCCCTGCCGCGCGCGCAGCACCAGAAAGGCCTCGGAGAAGCGCGCCAGCGTGAAGACCGCCCCGACGCCCACCACCCACCAGTAGCCCGGCCCGAGGCGCGCGAGGTTCTCACGGCGGATCGGGTTGGTTCGCTTCCCGTCGGTGTGACGCTCGGGCTCGCGCACGCCCACGGCCAAGAGCAACACCGAGAGGAGCGCCGGGACGACGGCGACCCAGAACACCCTGCGGAAGTCGTCGCGCCAGAGGAGCATGAGGGCCACGCCGAGCAGGGGCCCGAGAAAGGCCCCCACCGTGTCGAGCGCCTGGCGCAGCCCGTAGGCCGCGCCTCGCATCGAGGGGTCGACGAGGTCGGCCACGAGGGCGTCGCGCGGAGCCCCGCGGATGCCCTTGCCCACGCGGTCGGTCACGCGCGCGCCGAGCACCAGCCCCGCGGAGCCCGCGATGGCGAAGAAGGGCTTGGTGAAGGCCCCGAGCGCGTAGCCGAAGGCCGCCAGCCATTTGCGGTGCCCGAGGTAGTCGCTGAGCGTGCCCGAGAAGACCTTGACGATGAGCGCCGTCGCCTCGGCCACACCCTCGACGAGGCCCACCACGAACGCGCTCGCGCCGAGCGTGCCCACCATGAAGAGGGGCAGGAGGCTGTGGATCATCTCGGACGAGACGTCCATGGTCATGCTCACGAAGCCGAGGACCCAGATGCTCGCGGGGAGGTGCGGTCGAGGAGCCGAGGGAGCCGAAGGCATGGAGTGCGTTGTACGCGCGTTCCGCGGCGGGGGCATCGGCCGGGTCGTTGCGACACGGCGCGAGGTTCACAGCCGCCGCTCGCGATGCGCCCATGCTGTGCAAGAATTGGCCTATTTCATAGGGGTATTTCGCCGAAGATCGGGGGTTGACTCGGGGGTGCGGCGGGTGGTCCTCTGCGCGCCGCAGGAGGTGGAGTCATGCGAAGGTTCGTAGGGGTGCTCATCCTCGCGGCGGCGCTCGGCGCGTGCAGCGAGGACGGGTCGACGGCCAACACGAGGGGCGCGATCGGGGCGGTGCCGACGCGCACGCCATGGCAGATGCATCACGGGCTCGAGCAGAACGCGAGCAACCCGCTGGGGCTGCTTCAGTTCACGTGCGCGCCCGCGCGCCACGGGGACAACTGCGAGTACGACGTGGCCACGGTGCCGCCGCAGGCCGACACGGGCTGGGGCCCTGCGCCCAACGGCGACACGATCGGTCTCGACGTGGGCTGCGGCGGCTCGCTCGTGTGCCAGGCGCCGGGCGGTCAGACGTGCCTGCGGTACGGCGATTTCAGCTACTTCCAGACGATGGTCGACGTGCCCGCGGGCGTGGTGGTGACCCAGTTCACCATCACCTTCAGCGGCATGGACGACGGCTCGCGCATCACCATCTACAACAGCGCGTACCCCGCGGGCATCGTCGTGCCGGGCAGCTACGTGTACCTGGGCGGCAGCGGCACCTCGAACCTCAAGGACTACGTCGTCTCGGGCGAGCTCAACCGCGTCGTGGTCACGCAGGTCGACGACTGCTGCTGCGAGAACCACCTGCACGAGGCCCGCGTGGTGCTCAACGGCGAGGAGGTGCACACGGGCTGTAGCAGCAACGCGGGCTGCGACGACGGCGACGCCTGCACGACCGACACGTGCAACCCCGACGGGTCGTGCTCCCACGCGGCGATCTCGTGTGACGACGGCGACGCCTGCACCGGCGACGCCTGCAACCCCGCGAGCGGCTGCACGCACACGGCCGTGTCGTGCGACGACCACGACGCCTGCACCGCCGACGCGTGCAACCCCGACGGGTCGTGCAGCCACACGGCGATCTCGTGCGACGACGGCGACGCCTGCACCGGCGACACGTGCAACCCCGCGAGCGGCTGCGCCCACGCGACGATCTCGTGTGACGACGGCAACGGCTGCACGCTCGACACGTGCGACTCGAGGACGGGCTGCTCGAACGTGAACCAGTGCCCCGACTGCAGCCACGCGCTGCCGACGGCGCCGAAGATCTGGCCGCCCAACCACCGGCTCGTGCCCGTGGGCGTGACGGGCGTGACCGACCCGCAGGGCCAGACGATCTCGGTGCGCATCGACCGCGTGTCGCAAGACGAGCCCACCAACGGCCTCGGCGACGGCGACACGTGCCCCGACGCCGACGGCGTGGGCACGCCCACGGCGCAGGTGCGCGCGGAGCGCTCGGGCACGCGCTCGACGCCCGGCAACGGCCGCGTCTACCACGTGTACTTCACCGCGACCGACCCCGACGGCTACCAGTGCACCGGCGAGATCGGGAGCTGCGTGCCGCACGACCAGGGCGGCCGCTCCGAGTGCGTCGACGACGGCGCGCTCTACGACTCGCTCGTCTGCCGCTGACCCCCCCTACGATTGGGCGCGACCGCGACGCGGCGGCGCCCGGTCGCGCCCTCGCGCTCACCCTCCCGACGGGAGGTACGCGCGGATGAGCGCCCCCAGCGTCGCCTCGGTGGCCTGGCTCGCGCCGTCGCCCGCGACGTTGGTCGCGACGAGCAGCGCGCGCCCTCGGGGCACCGCGATCCAGACGGTCGCGAGGAACGTCGTGTTGCTGCCCTGGTGCGTGAGGGCCGTGCCGCCCGCCCACGGGCGCGTGACGACGCCCCACCCGAGCGCGTAGTCGCCGCCCGCGGGCGGCGTGTGCATGCGCGCGAAGCTCTCGGCGGTGAGGTAGCCCGTCGCCTCGCCGCGCGCGCCGCGCAGGTGCGCCTGCGCGAAGCGTCCCCAGTCCGAGAGGGCGCAGTGCACCGTGCCCGCGGGGCCGAGGGCCGGAGGGTTGTCGGCGCCGGGGCCGGGCTCGACGGGTTCGACGCCGCCGTCGGCCGCGCGGTGCCCCCAGGGCTGATCGACCTCGCCGGGCGTCGCGGGCGCGCCGAAGCCGCACGAGGTCATCGCGAGGGGCGCGAACACCTCGGCGCGCACGAGCTCCTCCCACGGGCGCCCCGTGACGCGCTCGAGCGCCGCGCCCACGATCATGTAGCCCGCGTTGGCGTACTCGTAGCGGGTGCCCGGCGGAGACGAGGGCGCGCGGGTGAGCATCGCCGCGGCGAAGTCCCTGCGCTGCGCGACCACGTCGCCGGGCGCCCACAGCCGCGACCAGATCGCCGACGGGATCTCTCCCGGCAGGCCCGCGCGGTGCTGCATCACCTGCTCCATCGTGACCGCGCGGTACGCCGGGTCCATCGTCGCCGCGAGGTCGGGGAACGCCTCGGCGAGCGTCGCCTCCCACCGGATCGCCCCGCGCTCGACGAGGCGCGCGAAGAGCGTGGCCGTCATGGCCTTGGTGCACGAGCCGAGGTGCCATCGGTCGTCGAGGCCGACGGGCGTCGGGTCGTCGGCGTCGCGTCGCCCCACCGCGCCGCGCGCGATGACCGACCGCTCGTCGAGCACCGCGGCCGCGAGCGCGGGCAGCCCGTAGCGCGCGCGGAGGGGCTCGAGCACCGCCGCGAGGTCATCGGGAGAGGCCGCGTCGGGCGCGACGTCGGGCGGGGCGTCGGCGCTCGCGTCGGGCGCGACGACGTCGGCGCGGGGCGCGGCCGCGGGCGGGGCCTGCGAGCTGCTGCACGCGACGAGCGCGACGAGCGGGACCACGTGGGCTCGGGGGGTCATGGGCGAGGGCATCGCCGAAGCCGCCGCGCGCGTCAACCGCGGCGCCGCGTCGCGCGCGGCTGAAAACGCTCCGAAGTCTTGCGGCACGGGAGGCTCGGGCACTACACCGCGCCGCCGCGAAGGCGTGCGCGCGCACGACCGCGATGGAGGGATGAACCGATGACCGACACGAACACGGGCCGCTTCGTCTGGTACGAGCTCATGACCACCGACCCGAAGGCGGCGATCGCCTTCTACTCCGAGGTGATCGGCTGGAAGACGCAGCCCTTCGGCGAGGGCGGCGACTACACGATGTGGGTCGGCTCGCAGGGCCCCCTCGGCGGCGTCGTCGCGCTGCCCGAGCAGGCGAGGTCGATGGGGGTGCCGCCCAACTGGATGTCGAACGTCGAGGTCGCCGACGTCGACGCGACCCTCGCGCGGGCGCGCCGCGCGGGGGCGACGGTGCACCACGGCCCCGAGGCGGTGCCCACGGTGGGGCGCTTCGCGGTGATCGCCGACCCGCAGGGCGCGGCGATCTCGATCTTCACGCCCGAGCAGGCGATGACCTCGCACGACCCCTCGAAGGCCGGCGAGTTCACGTGGCGCGAGCTCCTCACCACCGACAAGGACGCGGGCTTCGCCTTCTACAGCGAGCTCTTCGGCTGGGAGAGGCTGCGCGACCACGACCTCGGCCCGATGGGCACCTACCGGATCTTCGGCCGCAAGGGCCAGGAGCTCGGCGGGATGTTCACGAAGCCCCGCGAGATGACCATGCCGTCGGCCTGGCTCTACTACGTGCAGGTCGACGACCTCGAGGGCGCGGTCGCGCGGGCGACCTCCCGCGGGGCGAAGCTGCTCAACGGCCCCATGGAGGTGCCGGGCGGCGCGCGCATCGCGCAGCTCCTCGACCCGCAGGGGGCCGCGTTCGCGCTGCACACCGACCGCCCCGCGAAGTAGCCGCGCGAATCCGTACCGATCGGGCGCCTCACGCGCCGCGGGCTCTGGCATGCTCGCCGGGTGCGTCGCGGGCGCGCGGAGGCGCCGCGAGCGGCAGGGAGCACCACCGATGCGTTCAACACTCGTGGCGTGCCTCGCGGTGATCGTCGCCGCGTGCGGTCAGGAACAGGCGACGAACGCGGCGCCCGACGCGCCCCCAGCGGACGCCGCGCCCGGTGACGACGTCGCGTCCGACATCACCGCCGACGTCGCGCCCGACGCCGCGCCGCCG
>JBDHVF010000597.1:0-5533 GCA_039809605.1 Polyangiales bacterium
CGCGAGGTGGGCGTTGAGCGGCACGGTCTCGCCGGTCTGCGCCTGCCGCTCGACCACGCGCAGCACCTCGCCCTGAAACGCCGCCACCTGCTCGGCGAGGCGCACGCGCTCGCGCTCGACGAGCACGCGGTGAAAGAGCGCGTGCACCTCGGCGTGCACCGACCATCGCATGCGCTCGACCTCGGCGTCGGTGAGCTCGCCGAGGCGCGCGGCCGCCCCGAGGCGCAGCCCGCGCTCCCCGGCGACCTGGAGCTGCTGCGAGAGCCCGGCCTCGACGTCGACGCCGGTGCCCGAGATGCCGAAGCGCGGCCCCGCGGCGACGGTCACCTCGGGGTTCGACGGCTGGAGGATCGACGCCGCCACGCGCGCCGCCTCGGCCCGCGAGCGCGTCGCGCGGGCCACGAGCAGCAGCGGCGAGTGGCGGTCGGCCCACGCGAGCATCTCGGGCAGCGAGACCTCGGCCGCGGGCGCGGGCTCGCGCGCGGAGACGTCCGTCGCGCTCGTGCGCTCGACCACGCGCCCCCGCACGTGCGGCGGCGGCGCCTCGTACGCCGCGCCGCCCCGCGCGTCGGCGGCCCCGTGCGCGCACCCGATCAGCGGGAGCAGCGCGACCGCCGCCCGGTGTCGTCTCGGCGCCGTCGCCGCTCTCATGTTCGATCCATCGCTCCTCCGGTGACCCTGTGGGCAGGCGCCGCGCCGCGCGGCCCCGACAGCCTGGCGCCGGGCCGCGACCATACCGCCGCGACGCCGAGCGCGCTCGACGTGATTGCGGCGCCGATCCGAGGGCGGCGCGGGCGGGGATTGCGGTAGAAGAAGACGATGCGGTCGCCACGAGAGGTCGCCGCGGGCGACGCCGCGCAGCCCTGGCTCAACTACCACCACCTGTTTCACTTCTGGATGGTGGCGCGGGAGGGGGGCATCTCCCGCGCGGCGGCGAGGCTGCGCGTCACGCACTCGACGCTCTCGGCGCAGGTCGCGGCGCTCTCCGAGGCGCTCGGGGCGCCGCTCTTCGAGCGCCGCGGGCGCGGGCTCGCGCTGACCCCCTTCGGCACCGAGGTGCTGGCGCGCGCCGACGCGGTCTTCCGCGCGGGCAACGAGCTGCTCGACTTCGCCCGCGGCCGCGACGGGAGCCGCCGCGCGCTCTTTCGCGTCGGCGTGATGACGGCCCTGCCGCGCACGGTCGCCTGGCAGCTCCTGGCGCCCGCGACGCAGGGCGAGGCGCGCGCCGCGATCCACGTCGTGCACGACCGCCTCGAGCCCCTGCTCGACGCGCTCGCCACGGGGCGGCTCCACCTCGTGCTGGCCGACCGCCCGCCGCCGCAGGGGGGCGCGCTCCGGCTGCACGCGCACCGGCTCGGGGAGAGCGGCGTGGCGCTCTACGGCACGCGCCCGCTCGCGCGCCGATGGGCGCCGAGGTTCCCCGCGCGCTTCGACGGCGCCCCGCTCCTGCTGCCCGCCGACGGGACCACGCTCCGCCGCGGCATCGACCGCTGGCTCGCCGAGGCCGACGTCTCGGTCCGCGTCGAGGGCGAGTTCGACGACGCCGCGCTCCTGCGCACCTTCGGGCTGGGCGGCGCCGGGCTCTTCCCCGTGCGCGAGGCCCTCGCCGCCGAGGTCGAGGGCTTCGCGGGCGTCACGCGGGTGGGTCTGCTGCCCGGGGTCACGGAGGCGTACTACGCCGTCACCGCCGAGCGGCGCGTACGGCACCCCGCCTCGGTCGCCGTGGTCGAGTCGGGGCCGCGGCACTTCAGGCCCCTCGCGGGGCGATGAGCGGCCGCGCCGCGATGCGCCCCGGAGACATGTCGATCGCATCGACGGGACGCGGCGATCTTTCGTGACGGTCGCGGGCGCCGCCCCGGCAGCACAATCCCCGTGCTGGGAGACGCCTCGACGGGCGGGCGCGCGAGCCGACGCTCCCGGTCGGCCCCACCCCGTTCCACAGAGACCCTCATGCGCATGAAAGCCTTGCTCTCGCCGCCGCTGCGAGCGCTGCTCGCCGCGCTCCTCTCGGTGAACCTCCTCTACCTCGCCGCGACGGCGTACTCCCTCCACATCGGGCGCGCGATCGACACCCACGCGACCGACATCGCCTTCGACGTGACCGTGCGCATCGAGCGCCTCGCCGACGCGCGCGGCGAGCTCCGCCGCCTCGAGACCCTCATCGACCACCAGGTCGACCGCGTCGCGGCCGCGCGCCCGCCCAACCTCGCCGTGATCGACGGCGCGCGGCGGCAGCTCCGCCACGAGGTGACGGCCTACCTCGCGATGCCCGCGGGCTGCGACGAGCCGTCGTGCCGCGAGCTCGCGGCGGCGCTCCCCTCGCTCGACGCCACGGTGGGCCGCGTCGCAGCCCGCCTCGCCGCGGGGGACGAGGGCGGCGCGCGGGAGCTCGTGGGCGGCGCGCTGCGCGGGGCGACGGCGCACCTCAGCGGGGTCATCCAGCGGGCCATCAACGACAACGCCCGCCTCGCGCGGGAGCTCGCGACCGAGATCCAGACCGCGCGCAGGCGGTCGCGGCGCATCGCGGCCGCCCTCGACGTGCTCAGCATCCTCGTCAGCGCCGTGATCGGCCTCGTGGCCGCGCGCGCGATCCACCGCTTCGACGCCCTGCGCGAGGAGCGCGCCAACGAGCTCGAGAACTTCGCCGGGCGCGTCGCGCACGACATCAAGACCCCGCTGGCCGCCGTGGGCATGTCGCTCCGGCTCGCCGCGCACCGCGCCGACGACGCCTCGCGGCGCGACGCCCTCGCGCGCGGCCAGTCGAGCCTCGACCGCGCCGTGCGCATCATCGACGGGCTCCTCGAGTTCGCCCGCTCCGGCGCGCGCCCGAGCGCGGACGCGAGCGCGAGCGCCAGGGCCGTGATCGACGACGTCGTGAGCGGGCTCCAGCCGCTCGCCGACGAGGCCGGCGTCGCGCTGCGCGTCGAGCCCTTCGGCGACGTCACGGTCGCGTGCGGCCCCGGCGTGCTCACGAGCATGCTCTCGAACCTGATCCACAACGCCATCAAGTACCTCGGCGACCCGCCCGTCCGCCGGATCACCCTCCGCTTGCTCGACCGCGGTCGCACGGCGAGGTTCGAGGTCGAAGACACCGGCCCCGGCGTGCCGCCGGAGATCCGGTCGACGGTCTTCGAGCCGCACATCCGCGCGCCCGGCTTGAAGCAGCCCGGCATCGGCCTGGGCCTCGCGACGGTGCGGCGCCTCGCGCGGGCGCACGGCGGCGAGGTGGGGCTCGAGCCCGCCCGCGGGTCGGGGAGCTGCTTCTGGTTCGAACTGCCGACGCGCACACGCGCCGGGTGACGCCCGCAAACGCGGCCCGGCGACGGTCGCCCGGAACGCTTCGTGCGACACGCCGCGGGAGGCGAGTCGCGCCGCGGCCGCGGGCGAGGCGCCAGACACCACCGTGACGCAATGAGACGCGCGCCGTCGCCGACGCGCCGTTGGAGGCCGAGCCGTGAGCGACGCGCACCCCCCACACGCCGAAATGATCGACCGCGGCTTCGCGCGCCCCGAGCACGACGAGGGCCGCGGCGAGCACGAGATGGACCGCGGCGAGATGCTCGCGCAGCACCACCGGAAGACCCTCTGGGTGTGGTGGGTGACGATGATCCTTGGCGCCTGCGTGGCGATCGCGCCGTTCACCTTCGGCTACGGCACCGCCACCGTCGCGCCGAGCGGCGGCCGCGCGACGTGGCTCGACCTCCCGGCGCGCGTCGCGGCGATGCGCTGGAGCGACGTGGCGAGCGGGCTCATGCTCGTCGCGCTGTCGTGGCGCGCGCTCACGCCGGGGCGGCCCTTCAGCATGTGGGCGGCCTGCCTCGTCGGCTGCTGGCTGACGGCCGCGCCGGTGGTCTTCTGGGCGCCGACGGCGGGCGCGTACGTGAGCGACACGATCGCGGGGATGCTCGTGATCGCGCTGACGGTGCTCGTGCCGGGGATGCCGCACATGGTGGCGTACATGAAGATGGGCGGCGACGTGCCCGAGGGCTGGTCGTACAACCCCTCTTCGTGGCCGCAGCGGTGGATCATGATCGGGCTCGGCTTCGCGGGCTTCGTCGTGTCGCGGCTGCTCGCGGCCTATCAGCTCGGGTACGTGGGGCACGTGTGGGACCCGGTCTTCGGCGAGGGGAGCCGGCGCGTGCTCGACTCCCCCATGTCGCGGTCGTGGCCGGTCTCCGACGCGGCGCTCGGGGCGCTCGCCTACACGTTCGAGTTCCTCATGGGCTTCATGGGCTCGACGGCGCGCTGGCGCACGATGCCCTGGATGGTGACCTTCTTCGGCATCCTCGTGCTCCCGCTCGGGCTCACGCACATCCTCCTGGTGGCGTCGCAGCCCGTCGTCGTCGGGTCGTGGTGCACGCTCTGCCTGCTCGCGGCGGCCATCATGCTCCCCATGCTCCCGCTCGAGGTCGACGAGGTGATCGCGATGGGGCAGCACCTCGTCGAGTCTCGGCGCAAGGGCCACGGCCTCTGGCAGACCTTCTGGAAGGGCGGCCCGGCGGGGAGCGCCCCCGACGACGCGCGCTCGCCGCCGATGGTGGACCTGCCCCGGCGCCCCCGCGAGCTCGTCGACGCGTCGACGTGGGGGATGAGCGCGCCCTGGACGCTCGTGGCCGCCGCGGCGCTGGGCCTCGCGCTGGTGTTCGTCCCCGCGATCTGGGGCTTCGGCAAGCCGGCGTCCGACGTGCCGCAGCTCGCGGGGCTGCTCGTGGTGACGACCTCGGTGATCGCGATGGGCGAGCCCGTGCGCGCGCTGCGCTTCGTGAACGTCGCGCTCGCCGTGGGCGCGGTGATCTGGGCGTGGGTCGCCCGCGGCGCGCCGGCCACGGCCCTCGCCGTCGAGACCGCGCTCGCGGTCGCCGTCGCGCTGCTCTCGATCCCGCGCGGGCCGAAGAAGGAGCGCTACGGGCTCTGGGACCGCTTCGTGCGCTGAGCGCGCTTCCGCGCGTGTGACATTCCTTCTCTCGGGGACCATTTCGCGACACGCCCGCCGCCTCCGGCGCCCCCCGCAACGCGCGTCACCCCCTGGAACCGCTCGCGCGCATCGGCAACACTCCCACGCCCACCGATGCAGGAGCCCTCCCCATCACGCGGCGTCGGCGTGCTCGCAGGCGTCGCGGCCTTCGCGTTCGTCGGGGTCGTCGACGGCCTCGTCGCCCTCTCGCGCACGCCCGCCGAGTCGCTCGGCCCGTCGCTCCGCCCGCTCGTGGTGCTCCACTGCGCCGCCGTGCTGCTCAGCGCGGGCTTCGCGTGGGGCCTGGTGGGCGAGGCCCTGCTGGCCGCCGGGCGCCGCGTGGGCGCGCTCCGCCGCTTCGGCCGCAGGGTCGCCGCGGGGCCGCGGTCGTGGTTCGCGCGCGACCCCGCGGGCGCCCACGCCGCCCTCAACGCGTGCCTCGCCGTCGGCTTCGCCGTGGTGCCGCTCTTCCCCTACACCCTCTTCGTCGTGCGCCACCTGCGCTCGCACGCGCTCATGGCGCTCGCCGTCACGCTCGGCGAGCTCGCCTTCGTCGCCGCCGCGGGCGCCCTCGCCGTG